>CAQRYF010000004.1 GCA_948875265.1 uncultured Clostridia bacterium | reverse complement strand
CTAACTTTTTCTTGCTTTTATTAGTATTTACTTTTTTTATTTTCATATACAATAAAAAAAGATAATTTTCAAAAATAAAAATTATCTTTTTTAACTTTATAATTTTTTAATTATTTACTAAAAAATTCTTTTTTATATCTTCTAGATTATTATTAGTTTTATACATACTATATCGTTCTCTACCAAGGGCAGTATAATATTTTTGTGCCAATAAACTATTTGGATTACCATTTAATATATATTGATATATATTATTTGTTGTTTCTACTCCTGTCTGAGTTACTATACTAGAATAGCATCCTGTATATGGAGTGCTGTTATTAATACGTTTTGTATTAAAATATACATATTGCCCTGTAGCATTTGTAGCAGATCTTATTTCAAAATCTATGTTTAATACTCCTTGTGTTATATTATCTGCATTTTTTATATGAATATCATTTGGTCTATGATATTGACCATCACTTGTTATCATATAAATAGACTCTTCATTTACTACTTCTTTATTTTTATTATTTGTAATAATCGAATATCCATTATATACTTTTCCACCGATATTTAGTCCTTGCAAAAAACTTATTATAGAAACATTATTTAATATTTTTTCCCATTCATCTTCTTTCAATTTAGGCATTCGAAAATCAGCTGGGTTATTTGTTGAATAATTATTATAGTTTGCAATTGCTATCGACAAATTCTTTTCTATAGAATATCTTATAACAGCTAATCTTTGCTGATTAAAGTTAGAATTTGGGTCTTCTATACTTCCCCCATTTGACTCTTGACTTCCAAAATCAAATACACTATAATTACCAAGTTTTAGTTGATTTGTATTTCTTCCTTCTTTATCTAATTCATATATCTTATTATTTTTTTCATCTATTGCCTTTTCTCCTGTTACCCAAGTATCTAATTCATATTCATCCTTTATTCTTTCTTTAAATTTTTTAGCATCTTTGTAATATTGTAATCCTGCACTGTTTTCTTCTCTAAACCTTTCATCAGTATAATATCTTTGCCCATTTAAAATAGAAAACCATTTATTATTATATATATCGTAATAATATTTAACTCCATTTGTCTTTATATATGTATATTCTTTCCCATCCTCTAAATACTCTTTTAATTGCTCACTTCCATCTATAACTGCTCCTCTATATTTAATTGATCCATATACCTCTTCAATATTGTCTAACAAATATCCATAATCAAAAACAGATTCGCCTTTTATAATTCCTTGTATTGTTATATAGTTATCTAAAGAATATGTGATTACAACATCATTATTATCATCTTTTTTATATCTACAACTATAATATATATAAGGTTTTAATCCTGATAGCCTTTCTCCTTGTTTATATGTTGCATTAGAGTTCTCTTGGCTAAGAATTGCTGCATCACTTTTTTCCTCTATCCTACCATACTCATCAACAACTACTTCATTTCTATTTTTACCATCTAATGTATTCGTATATGGTGAATATATATAATATCCATCATACATTGTATATACTAATGCAGGAACATATTCTTTTAATATGTCTTGATTATATCCTGCCATATTAAAATTATTTGCTATTGAAGTAAAAAAACTATTAACCGATGCTTCTATATCACGCAGTTTAGAGTTTGCTAAATCAGAAGAGTCACTATTTATTGTATTTATTTGAAATGCTTTTACAGCATCGTATGTAGCATTATTTAACTTTGCATCATATTCTGTTTGCAAACTTAATGTTTTTACTTGACTTTGTACATATGAAGTTAAAATTATTGAAATAGGTAATACTATTATTATAAATATTACTGCTAAGTTCTGTATTTTCATAGTCATCTTTCCTTTGTATTATTAAATAAGCTTGTAATCTTTCATTTATTACAAGCCCCTTTATTTTTATATTTTGTTTTTTAATTTCCTGTTCCATTTGCCGTAACAAAACCAGCATGTGATGCCGCTATTGTATATGTATCATTCCCTGTTACTGAATAGAAGAAATTTTTTAATTGTTGTGACATTGTTGTATTTGTATTTTTTACACTAGCAGAAAACATATCTCCCTCTTTTAATGCTAATATTTTTTTCCCATTGCTACCACTTACGGTATCTAAAATTTGAGATGTATACATAGAATAATATACATTTTCTCCTATTTTAGTACTTGATGCTTGTGTTGTTTTCTTACCAGGATTTTCATCTAATATTTTCGCTTCCATCTCTATATCATATGAATTACCTGTTGAAGATAAATTCTCTACAAACTTACCATATTTATCCATTGTAATTTTACCTGTTGTTCTGACATCATCAACAAATTCTGTTGTGGCTGTTTCTACTGTTAATTGAGAAACATCATCTGTTCTGTCAGACATTGTCATTAGTGGAAATACAAACATTAAAACTGCTGCTAATGCTATTGCAATTATTGTTATTAATGTATCACCCATTTTATTCCTCCTTATAACACATTTAATTGTGATTTATTTTCAGTACAAGTTTATAATTCTGTATACGTAATTACTCTTTTTTTAGTTTTATTTGCATCTGGCGAATCTGAAGTACCATATATTTCTTCTTGATAGTATACACCTAAACTTTCTTTAAATTTCTTATTTATAATTTTATCATATAATCCCTCATCATTCAAGTATATTCCCATTTTTTCAAACTCAGTCTTTATATTTCCCCAAGTTTCTTCATCAGTTCCGCTCTTAGATCCATACAATATAGCTTTAATAAATTTTTCCTTTTGAGTATCATTTCCTAATACATCTTTCTCCAAATCTATTGTATATATTTCTTTCTTTCTATTTACATCTTTTTTCTCATATATACAAATATTTTTAAATACTATTTTAAAGTTTTCCTTATACGCTTTATAAATAGACGGAACTATAGTTTCAGCTCCAACTATTCTTTTAGTAACACTATTACCATTTTCATCTTTATTTTCTTCCACATATGAATAATCATATTCTCTATCTTTATAATCTAAAATTATTTTAGATGTTTGTCTTACTTCTCCAAAAGCATTGATACTAATGGATAATGCAAGAACAAATATCAATACAGCTGCTGCTATTTTTAATGCATCTGTTACATTTTCCATAGTATCTCTTCCTTTCTATGATCCTAGTTTCTGTATTGTAATTGACTTAACTAACCCTTTTTCATAACCAAAAGAAACATTAAACATCTCACCCGTCTTAACTTTTCCACTAACTTGTCCAGTTTCAGTAGTACTTATATTATATCCATCGATACCATTAATAGTTTTAATGTCTATTATCTTTTCTTTTGCTCCATCATCATATGCTGCTTGATTATTAGCTCTTACTAATTGAACTAAAGCATTTACCTCTGTTCCTCTTTTATTACTTCCTTCATATGGTGTGAATTTGTTATTAAACGCTTGTATTTCCTGTTCACTCATATTAATAGAACCTACTGTATCTTGTGCTTGATTAAATATCATAATTCCTAATGATATTAATAAAATTGATAATAGTATAGCTCCTGCTATAATTAGTGCCTTTGACGCGTTTTCCATAAAATTTTCCTCCTTTTTGTTAAAACATTATTTTATATCAATAACATTTACTAAACCATTCTTGTATGTAAAATCCACTGTATAAGTAGAACCTGTTGTAACAGTACCTGTAACAACACCACCATTTGTATTTACTCCTTGTTTAGTTGATTTAATAGTTATTATTTTTTCTTCTGCTCCATCATCAGATGCTGCCTGATTATTAGCTCTTACTAATTGAATTAAAGCATTTACCTCTGTTCCTCTTTTATTACTTCCTTCATATGGTATAAATTTATTATTAAATGCTTGTATTTCTTGTTCACTCATATTAATTGAACCCACTGTATCTTGTGCTTGATTAAATATCATTATCCCTAATGATATTAATAAAATTGATAATAGTATAGCTCCTGCTATAATTAGTGCTTTTGACGCGTTTTCCATAAAATTTTCCTCCTTAAATTTTAACTTTTGTTTATATATTTAACTTACTAACATTCTTAGTAAAGTCTAATAACTTAACTTTCTACTCTGTTATTTGTTCAAATAACAGGTATTTAACTTTATTTGTTTTTTGATGATATTGTAATTTTGTACACTTAAATTTTATTTGGCTATAATATTGAACAAAAGTACTTGTCCCACCATTAAATATTTTTTCCATACTGTATATTGTACCATTATCATCCAACATTTTTATATCTATATTAATTGAATCTTTATCATTATTTATGTATTTTCCTTTATTATCTTTTTGTATTTCATTGTTTTTATTACTATCTACTGCTTTATTTATTATTGTTGCTAAATCTGTCCCATATATCTCCTGATTATAATAGCTTTCAAATTGCATATTATCTCTTTTAGCTTGATTATAAGTAGCTTTATAATTCAAGTACATATATGAAATTCCTACAACAATGATTACTAAAATCAAGAAAAATATTGCTAATTTTTTCATATTTTCATCCTTCAAATTATAACATTTTTGTTTATTATTTGCAATAATAATTTTTACCATTTTAGATAAATTTTGCACTATATATTTCTATTTTTCGTAAACGTTACTTTATAAACTCTTCCTGTCTTTGAATTAATTTCAACCTTACATTTATATGTTGATAATTTCTTATACCTATTTCCATTTTCGTCAACGTCATCTATCATATTATTAATTTCTGTATCAGACTTTATTAACTGTTCAATTTCATTATTATCTTTCTTTTCAATATTCTGCTCACTAGAAGAAATTGATACATTAATATAAAAATTATTATTAGTTTGCTCATTCAGTTGATAATATTTGTTATTTTCTTTAGCAAGATTTGTCACTGTAATAACATCATATATTGTAATATCTTCTTTTCCTTCATATGAGGTAAATTGAGTATTAAATTCATTCAACCTATCTGCTTCTATTTGTTTATGCATTTGTGCAGATGAAGAACCAAATGTTGCAAACAGGTATACTGCTAATGATAATATCAATATACCTATTAATACTCCTGCTGCCATTAATAATGCTTTTGATGCATTTTCCATATTTTTAAACTCCTTAACCTATCTTGTTTGGATTATATTCAAAATTCAATTCTATAATTCTTCCTGTTTTATCATCATATTTAAAATTTATACAGTTGAAATATGCTCTTTTAAATCTAATATATTCATAATATATACCTACATCATTTTTTAATTCATCCTTAATAGTTATTAATTCACTATAACTGCTAAGTTTTATATTACTTCCGCCTATTCTTATTATATAAGTCTACAGCTGTTTGTTTTTTATCTTCACTTGGATTTTGCTCTGTCAAAAATAAATTTGATATACCATTTGCTAAATTAGTAATTCCTGATTTTCCATATTTAGTTTCAACATCATTTAATTCATCCTCAATCTTTAGTTTAAAGCTAGTTGCTGTTTTGCTATCATCAATTGTTAATATATTATTCTTTAATCCAAGTTCTCTATTAAATAATCTAATTTTATTATCAAATGTCCAATTAGTTCCAATCTGATTTATAGTTGGAAATTTCACATTTATTTCCATAGGCTTATATTCAATATCCTGCCCTTCGTCTGTACCTGTTGCAGCATTCGATTTTCTTCTATTGTAATCAACAACCTTACTTAATAAAGAATATAATTCACTTCCTCTAACATCATTTCTATTATAAGTTTCATATTGATTATTAAATTGGACAATTTGAGCTTCTCTAGTAGTTTGTGTATCAGTCTCTTGATAATTTGACAAATTATTAAACATTAAAAGCAAAGCTCCTATTACCATTAAAGCAATCAATACACTTCCAGCCATAATCAAGGCTTTTGATGCATTCTCCATAAAATGTCCTCCTTTATTATTTAGCTGTCATAGAAGAGAATGAAGTTGACATACTAGTTAATCCTATAAATACTAATGGCACAATTAAATATCCTACAAACATACATACCATTGGAGCAAACCCAATTGCCTTTCCTATCATTCCTTTTCTTTTTATTAATCTTTCATTTGACTCTTTTCTCTTCTCTTGATAGTAATCTCTTTCTGAATCTAATTCATCAAATGCATCTGTTATTGGAATCTTTTCTACAGCAGCCTGTAAACTCTCAATTATTCTTACTAGAGGTATATAACTTACATCCTCTTTCATTTCTTCCAATGCTTCCCAAGCCCCTGCCTCATAATTGTTAACACATTTTGTTATTGGTGCTTTAAATATATTTGAATATCTTTCTAACCATTCTAATATTATTTCTACATTTACTCTTTCAATTCTCATTAGCATTAAAATTATAGTCTGGAATTGCATTACTTCATCTTCCATTTCTAGCTGTCTCATTTTAACTTGGAATGTTAATATCCAAATTGGTGCCATATATGCAATTACAGCAAAAACAAATGCTAGTAGCAATTCAAACCATTGCATATATTCACTATTAATTATCGCTAATTTCTTTTCTACTATCCTTTTAGCTATTGTCGTAACTTCCTCGTCTGTTGTTTCGCCTTCTATATAATATTTTGATCTCTTAAATGCTTTTTCTACATCACTTGTTTTTGTATTCAACTTTCCTCTAAACATATCTAGAAAATAGTTGTCCATTTCAGTTACTTCCATTGCCTTCTTTTGATCTTTATTAGATAATCCGTCCTATAATATTATAATCTGTTGTTGGTTCTGTATATATATAATTAATAGCAATCACATGTAATTGTGAAAAAATTATAATTGAAGATATACATGTAACAATCGCAAGCATAATTCTATTTATATACAACCATTCCATTTTCAACTTTGAAGCCGAGTCCTTTAATAACTGACCTACTTTTCTATATTCCTTTGTACCTTTTTTAGGTATAAACAAATCCACAATTCTTTTTACCAGTTTCTTTTTATAAAGTTTTTCTTGCCATGGATTATCTGTACTCTTTGTATCTATTCCAGTTGAACCATTATCTTTTAATTTTCTTACTAATATGTAAGATAAAAATGTTAATATCAATATTATTATTTGAACTATCATCCCCGGTTTTCCTTGATACCAACTTGCTGTAAAAGAAAAGTTTGATATGGCCCAATTTTTTAATGGCTCTAGTAATAATACTGGTGCAATAGAAATTACTGATAAACTTTGAAATACATAATTCAATTTATCTCTTTTTAATATTTCTAATTGCATTTCTTGTGTTATATTATTTACATTTTTTAAATATAATGAAGCTCCATTTACCTTTCTATCACCAAATTCTTTAGTTAAGTAAGAAACCCCCGCAAACTCTTTTAAAAAACTATTTGGTGCTACATCATAATATTTTTCTAATCCCATCTCTGGATCATCTGATATTAATATTTCGTATATTTTTTCTCCTTGTCTTGATACATCCATTTCATCATCTTGTGACACCTGGTATATAGCTTCTTCTACCATATTAAATTCATGGTATGCATGTCTTATTTCAGAAAAGAAATCTATCTGCTCTTTTAATAATTTATTGTCTATTTTATCAACAGATCCATCCATAAGTGTATCCATCATAAATACTTCAAATATCAATAATATAAACATTAACAAATAATTATTAGATGTTATCATTATTGTTATTACTACTGTAGGTACTAATATAGCAAGTGCTTTTGTTAAAATTTTAGCTGTATCTTTTCTAGTATTATATTCATCATCTATGTTAACAATTTCAAGTCGTCTTCTTAATTTTAATGCATATCTTTTTATAAAAGGTATTTTTATATATGTAAGGTATAATTTTTGAAACAATACTTCTGTAGAAAACTTCTTTTCCTTTGTACCTTGTTGTAATTTTTGTATTTTTCTATATTCAGACTTTTGCATATTTTTAGATAATATCACATATGCAATAACTATTAACACAAATGCTCCTGCTGCACCACCCATAATATAATATATTAAATTATTACTCACTTGACTTTAGCACCTCCTTTTTACTGATTACAATAAATATCTTTACACTTCAGTTGTTTTCTTAGCTGGTCTTCCTCTTCTTTTTGGTTTTTCTTCTTCTATTTTGCTACTTACTTCTACTGTTTTTTTATTTGCTTTTGTCCAATGTCTTTCTATAAATTTGTCAAAATTTTCAGCATCTGTTTCATCCATATTTAGTCTCATTTCTCTTAAGTTCGCCTCTGATATTGGATTTGTTATTATATATTCTCCATCAACATATTCTAATATGTTTCTATATGTATATAATTGTCTGTCTGTTATCTTTTCAAAATAATGTGTTGCATTGTCAAAAAATTTATCGAATTTTCCTTCTAATGTTTTTTCTTTTCTATGGTCAAATGTGTATTCATTCTTTTCTTCAACTGGTATACACTCTGTTATTCTTTCTACATATCTTTTTCCTCTAAAGTCTTTTGTTAAATGTATATCAAAATTCAATACTTGTACAACTTGTTCTTCTGCTGTTTTTTCATTTGTAAATACTCCGTGTTCTTAGCATTGAGTTACGAAGTGCTGTTACTAAGTTTGAGAATGTTTTTGCATGGTGTGTAAACAAAGTGAACTTTGAAGCAACTTGTGCTGCTTGTATCATCCAAGATGCTACAGGGTCTGTTGCAACCTCACCAATGATATTAACAGAACCATCCGTTTTCTTTTGAACATCCAAACCTTCTTGTCCAGATATCGTATCTGTTTCTCTAAATGTTAAAATGTTTCTTGTTGGATAAATTTTTCTTAAGTGAAGCTCAAACGCTGTTTCCTGAACACGTATATTCATTGTTTCATATATATTTTCTATCATTCCCATAAGCATTGTTGTTTTACCACAACCTTGCTCACCAGTTATTGATACAATTCTTGCTCCCTTTACTAAATATTTTAATAATTCAATTGAATCATCACATCCTGGTTCACCTTTAAACCATTGTTCTAATGTTGAACGTTTAACATCAAATTTTCTTACAAAGAATGCCCATGTTTCTGAAAAACTTGGTCTTACAACAACTACACGAGAACCATCTTTCATTTCATTGATTTTATATCCATTTGTGTCTGATAATTGCCCTGGGTTGTTATATTTGTAAATATTTTGACATACTCTTTTTAACTCTGCTTCTGTTCCAAATGATAAAAATGCTAAACGTATAGATTTACCTTGGAAAAATATCCAAATACTATCACATGCTCTTGGTACTTTATGTTCTGATATTTGATCTAGATAATCTCCATCTGTTTGTGCAACTTGACTTAAAAAACTTTCTGGAAGTCCTGATACACCACCAGATACACCATCTATATTCATATCTCTTACTTCATCAATGCTACTGTATCCTTTATAATGTTGATATATTCTTTGTACTACTACATTTAATTTATCATTAAATGCTAACATTATATTTTCTCTTTCATATATATCTTCTATTTCTTGCTTTGTTATTACATAAGAAGGCTTTGTCTCTCCTTCTACATATTTCAATTCTGCTAAATTATATTTTTTTATTAATTCTGTTAATGCTTCATACCCAAAGTCTTTTTTATATGCATATATTAATATATCAAATTTATCTTGTGCTGTTAAAAGAGATGGTATATCAAAAGGTATAGCTTTTGATATATTACTTTCTGTTACTCCATATTCTTTTTGAAGTAAATCAAATATTAATTCCTTAACATATTTTTTATCATTAACATCACCATATGTACATCCTTTTAATGCTTTTTTAAGCTCATATTTTTTATTTTTTCTTCTTTTTAATTCTTCTTCTGAGAGACCTATATCATATAAGTTTACTTTTGTTATTTCATCTAATCTTCTTTTAACAAATTCAGTCATCTTTTCTAAGGTATATGTTTTATCATCAACATCTACCATTGTTTCTACTTCTGCATTCTTTTTCTTTTTAATACTATAATAAACTGCATATGCCGCAATTCCTATTACAATTAGTATTAATATGATGTTTGTTATTGTCATCTAGGTTTCCCTCCTTACATCTTCATTTGCAAATCTTGTAACCTATAAATTATATTTTCTGATGCCCTTTTTACTTCAGACATAAAGAATCCATTTCTATCATCTTCATCTGTTTTTCTAAGCCTTAAAAATAAATCTGGTACTTTTGCTTCTTCACATGCTTCAAAAAATAATGTATTATATGGTATTGTAGATACTTTATTTTTTTCGCCCATATATCTTGAAATATTTTTTACTGTATATTTTGAAAATTTATCATGTCTTCCAATTAGTAATAATGTTTTCTTAGAATTTAAAATTGATTTTTCTTCTCTTGTCTCCATAAATGAATTTATGCTAGATAATCTTTGACTTAGACTTGCTACTACTAGATTAGAAGCTCCTAATATTGTGTCTGTTATTTCTTCTCCAACTTCTTTATCTAAATCTACAAATACTAAGTCATAATAATTATTTGCTAAATTTATTATATCTGGATAAGTTTTTACAACATCCGAATATTCATTTCTTGATCCTTTGAAACATTGTAAAATTTCTAATCTGTCCTTAAATATTATTTTTGTATAATTAGTAATACTCTCTGGTGATAATTTGTTACTTTTCATCATTCTAGATAATCCATCAATTCCATCAGCCATAGCAACATTTGTATTAGGTCCAAATATACCTAAATTTCTTTTTACTTTTTTATTTTCCCAAAAACAATTATTTAAAGTTTGGTCTTTGTAACTTGTTGATATTACTAATATTCTATAATTATGTTCAATTGCCATATATGTGCTAATGGCTGCTATTGCTAATGTTTTTCCAGTTTCCTCTTTTCCATTGCTCCAAAATGTTACTATTGACATTTACTATACTCCTCTTTCTATTATTTTTATAGCTTTTCTAACTCTTGCTTCACTAACATCTCCTAATATTTCTTCAGCTAAATAAGCTAAACTATCTTTATATTGGATACTTAATTTTTTAAATTTAACTTTCGCTACTCTTTGATTTTCATAAATAACACTTAAATCCCCATTTTCAATTGGGAAATATATTCTATTTTCATTCCAAACAATTTTATATCCTAATGAAAGAAAATTAAGGTAATCATCTTCTTCTTTTAACATTTCTTTAGAAAAAAATACTTTTGTTAAACTAACAACATTTTTCAATTCTATTAATGCTTCTAATCCTTTTTTTAATGAATACACATCAAATGATGTAACAAAATAATTCTTTTGTGCATCTTCTAATTTAAAATTATTAAATCCTTGTATATTATCTGTATCAACAAACATTACATCATACTCTAATTCTTGATTTTCTGAAACACCTAGATATTTCTTTATTTCTTCCATATTGCTAAATCCCACAGCAATATCAATTTCTTCGTATTCAGTAATATACATGGCTGTAGGGTTTATAACTGGAACTACATATCTAGCTTTTTGAGCTAAAGTTGAATCAACTATTAAAACTTTTTTGTCTAATGTTGTTAATATTTTAGCTATATATATAATTAAATCTGTTTTATCATAAGCTCCTATAAACCCTATTTTCTTCATGTGTATTTCTCTCCTTTTTTATTTACTCAGTTACTCCTGATAATGAATCTAAGTATTCTTTTCTTGAATTTTTTGAATTTGTTATACTTGTTTCCATATTTGTTTCTAAGTTTGATTGTGCTTGTTCTCCTTGACTACTTATTACACTATTTATACCGTTGTTTCTTAAGTCTGCTGCATTTGTAGTTGAATATCTTGCTCTTATTCCATTCATAGCTTTTTCTAGTATGTTTGGATCGCTTTGTAATAAGTTTCTTGTGCTTTCATTTATTGGATATGTTGGTGTTGCTGCTTTTTGCATTCCTGCTTCTGTATATTTAGTTAAATATATTTTAGCTCCTTTTATTTTATATGCTTCAACTATAGCACAACTTGTATGTAATATTTCATCTTCACTCAAGTTCATCCATACTGTATCTGTTGAATCTACTCCACCAACATTTGGTACTTCAACTTCTTTTTTGCTAACTACTATATAATCTTGTCCTGAAGGTAACATTAATCTTATATCAACATAGTCTCCTGTAACTAAATCCATTGGTAAAACAAACATATTATATTCTTGTTTTCTTACATCATCTTGTACTAAATTATCCCCTTTACTTAGCAATTCTGTTGTTATTAAAGTATTTTTTTTCATTGTAACTTTAGCTACTAATGGAACTGTATTTAATTCTAAATATTCTTTTGAATCATTTTTTTCAATATAATAATTTTCTGTTTCTTCTTCTTTTTTAACTTCATATTCTTTATTGTCTTTCTTTATATATAAACTTGGATTATTATTTCTATCATATTTAGTATAAATGCTATTTCCTTCTTTATCTTGTAAAGCGTAGTTTTGTATTAAACTCAAATCACTTGTAGCATTACTTGGTACAAGGTTCTTATTTACAGTTTGCATTGTATACATATCTTCTGTTATTACTTGTCCTGATTGAACATCTTGACTTAAAACATATGCTTTTACACTTGCTTTTAAATCTTCTTTTTCCTTTTTATTTTTATTCATTAATTGCATAAATAATAATGCTATTATTGCTCCTGAAATTAATAACATCACTAACATTCCCAATAAAAATGAATTTCTTGCTTTTCTTTGCATTGGATTTGTAGCCATCACAAATTCCTCCCTTAATATTTATTTTTTTATGTTTTTTTATATTTTTCTACAAAATACTCATTTATTATATTTTAACTCAAATACTATCTAAAATCAATGAAATAACTATGTGTAATAAAAAGTTAATATTGTTGTAATATTATTGTAATATTTTGTAAAACTTTTTAATTTTAGTACTGTTTTATAAGAATCAAATAAGGATTTGAAACTAATTTTCAAACCCATCCATTTTTCTTATTCAATTAATTATTATTATAAAAAATAATCTAACAAAATCTCTCTAGTGCTTTTGCAACTCCTTCTTCATTATTTGTATCTGTAACATAATCTGCTACACCGAACTACAACTGGTGTACTTCCTTTCATCACTATTCCTAATCCAGATTTTTCTATCATTTCCTTATCATTTATATTATCTCCTATTGCAATAACTTCTTCCTTTTTTATATTTAATTTTTCTATTAAATACTCTATTGCATTCCATTTATCTACATTTTTTAGTGAAACTTCAGTATAATAATATTCAATTGGTATTTCTTCAGTTCCTTGTCTTATCATTTTTCTTGACATATGTGATACATCCAAAACTTCTATATCTGATACTTTTCTTATTTTTCTAATAATTGAATTAAATACTGTTTGATTATCATCACACACTGTAACCTTTAAAAATCTTTCTTCTTTTATTTTTTTTACATATTCATACATATTTTCAACAATACTTATATTAGTTTTTTTATTTTCTTCTTTTTTTAAATTTTCTTTATGATAGTATAAAACATTATATTTTAAAGCTGTTGCAAGTATTGTTTTATCTGTATACACATTATATGATATACTGTTTTCTTCACATATTTTTATTATTTCTAAAACTTTTTCTTTTGGCATATATTTATCGTATATAATTTCATCTTTTTTGATATCATAAATAAGAGCACCATTTCCAGCAATAAAATATTTTTCACTTCCAATTTCTCTTGCAATTGTTTTTATTGAATCTATCGGTCTTCCAGATGCTATAATAACTTCTGTTCCTTTACTTATTGTTTCTTTTATTACTTTTTTTGTATTTTCAGTAACAGCTCCATAACTATTTAGCATTGTTCCATCTAAATCTATAGCAGCTAATTTATACATATATCTCACTCCTTATCTTTTATTATAACTATAAAATTTAAAAATTTCAATTTATTTGGAAAAAATTTCTTGTTTATTTTTATCTTTTTTTGCACATTATAGTATTAGAAAAAGCAAAAGTTTTTTCTTAAATGTAATATTGCAGGAGGTGAAAAAACAATGGCAAACAACAGAAATCAAAAATTAGTTCCAGAAGCTATGTCTGCTTTAGACAAATTCAAATATGAAGTAGCTAGTGAAGTTGGTGTTAACTTAAAAGACGGATACAATGGTGACATCTCAGCTAAAGATGCTGGTAAAATAGGTGGTCAAATGGTTAAAAAAATGATCGAACAAGCTGAAAGAAATATGAAATAGTTTTAGATACTAAATTATATTTAGCAGGAAATTAAATGTTGGTTTTATTATGTTTTTTATTTAAGCATACATAAAGGCAGGATTTGATTTCCTGCCTTTTATTTTCTAATTACGCTTCTGGTTCTACTAAACCATAGTTTTTGCCATCTTTTAATTTATGTATAACATTTACTTTTCCAGTATCTACATTAATAAATACTAAGAAATTATGTGTTGGTTTTTCTTGTAATTTTAATACTGCATCTTCTGGAGTTATTGGTTTTATTTCATAATAAGATGTTTTTATTATTTCATCTTTTATTTCAGAAACCACATCCATCTCTACTTCCATATTTTTTAAAGATGCATCTTTCATCATTTTTTCTTTTTTTGTTTTAGCTTTTCTAATTTGGCCTTCTAAAATATCAATATCTTTATCTATAGATGCATACATATCTTTATCTTCTGTTACTGCTCTATATTTTTCACCATTAGCCATTACACAAATCTCAGCTATTTGTTCATTTTTTTCTGTTTTTAAAGTAACTTCTGCTTCTGATTCTTCAAAATATTTATCAATTCTGTCTAATTTCTTTTCAACATAATCATTCATTGCTTCTGTTATCTTTAGTTCCTTCCCTGTTATTTTTATTTTCATAAAAATCGCTCCCTTCTTCTTTTACGTTTTTTGTTTTTTATGATATATTTTTATTATATATGTTATTTCTCTTTTTTTCAAGTTTTTTAAGGAAGATTTTGGAATAGCTAAAAATTTAATTTAATTTTAATAAGGATTTGAAACCTGGCCCCAAATCCTCTTTTAAAATAAATCTTCTAATTTATATTCCTTTTCTAATTTATCATTAAAATATATTTTTGTAATCAATTTAAACTCTTCTAGTGATTCATCTTTAATGTTAAATGAATATAATTTTTTCGCAGGTGCTGTAACCACATATTTAATCGCATTTGCTGTACTTTCACTCATATTAATAGTTGATTTATCTTGTTTGCTGCAAATTTCACATTTAACACCATTATCCCTTATGCTAAACTGATTTAATTTCTCCTTTTCTTTACAATTTGTACATTCAGTTAACTTTGGTGTAAATCCTAAGATACATAATAAACGCAATTTAAACACACTTAATACTAAATCCAAATTCTTATCTGTCTCAGATATAGTATAAAGTGTATTTAATAATAATTGTAAAATATTATAACAATTTTGATTTTCATGTGTTACATCTTGTATGATTTTATTAATATGTACTGCATATTTTAATTTATCTAAATCTGTTCTGATATTATAAAATACTTCTATTGGTTCTACTGAATTTATATGATATGTATTTGAACCCTTATATACTAAATATTCTCCAAAGCAAAACATTTGTGTTCCAGCTAAAAGAGCACTTTTAGGTCTCCTTGCTCCTTTAGCTACACAAGAAATCTTTCCAACTCCTGGAGTTAACATAGTAAGCATTTTATCAAAATCACCTAAATTATTTTCAGATAATATTATTCCATTTATTTTTGTATTTGACATTTACTTTAATCCACCTTTTGGTTATTATCTTGTTTTAATTGATTGTTATCTATATTAATATTTGAAATATCTTGTACTTCTTTAATATTACTCTCAATATTTTCTATTTGTTTTAATTCTAAAAACGCATTTATATCACCCGTATTTTTAAAGGTATCCCATGCTATTTTCTTTATCATAAGCTCACTTCCTTTATCTTAAAGTTTTACCTTTAATTTTATCTTTTGCTTTTTTACCAATTTTTATACAACTTTTTTAAATTTTAGATGCATAGTAAATTTTTAATTTAATTTAAATTTATTAACTATAGCATCATTTTCCTGCCAACCTTCTTTTACTTTAACCCATGTTTTTAAATTAACTTTCAAACCAAAATTATGCTCCATATCTATTCTAGCTGCTCTTCCTATTCTCTTTAACATTTCACCATTTTTTCCTATAATTATTCCTTTATGTGAATTTTTTAAGCAATATATAATTGCTTCTATATCATAAATATCCTCTTCTTGTTTATTTTTTCTTTGTTTCATTTTTTCTACTTCTATATAAATACCATGTGGTACTTCATCTTGTAATAATTTTAATGCCTTTTCTCTAATAGTTTCTTCTGCAAGTTGTCGAATAGTTTGATCAGTATATTCCTCTATATCATAATATGCTGGCCCTGGTTTTAAGTTCTTCTCTATCTCATCTAGAATTATATTTTTATACTTTTGATTTGTTGCTGATATTGGTATAACTGCTTCAAAATCATATTCTTTACTATATATATCTATTAAATTCAAAAGTTTTTCTCTTTTTACCAAATCAATCTTATTAATAATCAATATTGTTTTTCTTTTAGCTTCTTTTATTTTTTCAAGAATTCTACTATCTCCTCTTCCTATATCTTCACTTGTTGCTTCAATCAAAAACAACACCACATCACTATCTGGAATACTAGCAAAAGAAGTTTCTACCATTGTCTCATTTAACTTTGTTTTTGGTTTATGTATTCCTGGAGTATCTGTAAATATTATTTGTGAATTATCCCTATTCACTATACCTCTAATCGCAGTTCTTGTTGTTTGAACCTTATTAGCTATAGCTGCAACCTTTTCTCCCACCAGCAAATTCAACAATGTAGATTTACCCACATTTGTTCTTCCAATTAATGTTACAAATCCTGATTTAAACTCTGCCATATATACTTCTCCTCTCGTGTCCCATTGGGGACGTTTCTCATTAGGACACATTCTATTTAATACTCTTTTATTCACTACATATATTATACACTATTTTTTTGCTAAATTTGTAGAAATCGAGAATTTTATTATTTTTTTATTATTTATATAATAAATTTAGCCTTTTTTATCTTATTTTTATAAATATTCATTTTATTTACCATAAAGAAAAAGATACATAATTTTTAAATTCATAAAAAAATGTCCTTCATAGAAACGTCCCTGACAAAACATAATTTATGTCCTGCCAAGAAACGTCCCCAATAGGACATTATGCATATGCTTGTCTTTTCTTAAAGCTAAGTAAGTTTGTAATTTCGCCTTCTGTATTTTTTGATTTTTTAGTTTTTCTTGCTCTTTCTTGTTCAAGTTCTCTTTTTTGTTTCTCTGCCATTGATTGACAAATTGCTTTTTGATATGTGAAATGAGTATCTTGTGCTATTTTACTCCAATTATATTCATTTCTAACTTTATTTTTTGCTTTTTTTGTTATGTCTGCACATAATTTATGATCATATAATAATTCTAATATTGAATCTGCTATAGAATTTGAATTTCCACAATATGCTTTCATTCCATTTACTTTATGATCTACTATTTCATTTAATCCTCCAATATCTGATACTACTACTGGGTTTTCTGATAACATTGCTTCTAATGCTACAATTCCAAATGGCTCATATGTACTTGGAAATACTGCAATGTCTGCTGCTTTATACATTTTTTGTACATCTTTCCCTTGCATATATCCTGCAAAATATACTTTATTTGATATTCCCATATTTTCTACTTGTTGTCTTAACTCATCAATCATTCCACCTTTCCCACATATTACAAGTTTACTATCCTGATATCCTTGTAGTATTTTTGGCATTGCTGATATTAGATGCTGAATTCCCTTTTCATATACTAATCTTCCCATAAATAATATTATTTTTTCATTATCCATAGCAAATTTTCTTCTGAAATTATAATCTCTTTCTACTCCATTAAATAGATTCAAATTCACGCCATTTGGTACTACATTTATTTTTTCGTATGGTAATCCAAATAACCTTTGTAATTCACCTTTCATATAATTACTATTAACAATTACTTCTGCTGATTCATATGTAAGCATCCACTCTGTATCATTTATATATCTTTGTTGTTCATCATGAATTCCACTATTTCTTCCAGCTTCTGTTGCATGTATTGTTGAAACAATTGGTATATTATAAGAATTTTTTAAAGTTTTTGCTGCATACGCCACTAACCAATCATGTGCATGTATTACATCAAAATTTCCTTCTTTTGCTATTATTTCATTTGCTTTTGCTAACATATTAAAGTTCATTTGCATTACCCAGTCTATAAAATTATTTGGGTTTATCATATAATTATCTACTCTATATACTTTTACACCTTTATCATTCTCAAAATATGGAACATTTCCATCTTTATATGTAATAACAGTTACATCATGACCATCTTTTATTAATGTCTTTGATAAATCATATACAACTCTTGCTATTCCTCCTACTACTCTTGGTGGATATTCCCATGACAACATCAATATTTTCATTGATATCCTTCCTTTCTTTTAATACATTTTCTTTTGTTTTTTGACATTTTTTCTCAATTAAATATATTTTATACAATTTATCGAAAAAAGTAAATGGTTTTTATAAAATATTTAATTAATTTTTCGAACTCTTCCCTTTCATAATTAAACTAATACATTTATTTATATCAAATAAAAGAAGCCTAGGCTTCTTTTATTATTCATCGTTATTAGTTCTTTGATTTGTATTTATAGCAGAAGAATTCGTCTCATTTGTTGTTCTTACTGTATTTGTATTATTTACTTCATTTTGATTTCTTGTATTTGAGTTACTATTACTCTTATCTTGACTTGTTTCACCTGTGTCTTTTGATGTTATTCCTTTAGAATCTAGATAAGCTTCTGCATCCATCTTTTGGTCATTTACTGCAATATAATAATGTCTTTCTCCTCCACTTATTGTCATATATATATCATCTGCAACTGCTCCAAACAGTTGATTTCCTGATGAATTTATTAATGTATACTTTTTATTTTTACATGCAACTACAACATTATAATTTGGAATTACTAATAAATTTAATGCATCTTTATTACTTGAAGCTATATAACCGAAACTATCATATTCAAAATCAACAACTTGTTTTCCATTTTTGTCATATAATCCCCAATTTTTATCTTTTCTTACTGGTATTAAATTATCAGCTAATAAATAGTTGTTTTTTATATTATTTTGTGTAAACTTCGAAATATCTATTCCTATTTCATCATTTTCTATATATATTTTTATATTACCTTTTATATCTATTACACCATATTTGTTATCTTTTTTTGCCACATATAACCCAGCATCACTATCCATTAATTCTATACTATCATATATAATTTGTACTTTTGTTTCTTTTGATTTAGATAATATACCTACTTTTTTATTTGTTTCTACTAAGAAATCTCCTGTATTAGGAAGATATGTAATATTATCATATTTAGGTTCTATTATAGAATTTCCTTGAAGATCTATTACACCATACTTTTTATTTTCCTTACTTACTACAATCATGTCTTGTAATATTGTTTTTTGATTAACAAATTCACTACTTATTTCTGTATATCCAAAATCTAATACTCTACTTGTATATGACTCAACAAGATAAGGTAATGTATATATATATATTCTATTATTATCTTGGTTATATTGGAAACTAACATTAAAAGCTTTTTCTAATCCTTCTGTTGTTGTATATAATACACCATTTATTGCTTTTACTGGCTTTTTAGTATATATATATTCATAGTTTGCTTCATTTTTAGATAAATCTAATTTATATATCTTATTAGACCCTAATGAAAAATTTGCTACTTCATTTTCTGATTGTACATAACATTTACTTGGTTCTTCTGATTTATCACTATATTCTCCATTATAGCTTTCATATCCTAAATGACTTGATATTTCCTTTATTGGAACATATATAGTACCATCATTTTCAAAAACCAACATTTGTTTTATCTTTTCATTTTGTTGTCCATTCAAGGCTAATTTTAATGTACTATTTTGTAAATACACTAAATATCCTGCAATTGAAACAATTATTACAACAAGCAAAATTATAGCTATTAATATAATTGTAGTAATATTTTTTTTCTTTTTTTCTTCTCTATTTTGAAAACTTTCCTCCATCAAATTCATTTGTATACCCCCATATTTATTTTATATAACCATATTTTTTATAAAATTCTTCTCTAAATGTTCCTAAATTATCATTCTCTATTTCTATTCTAACCCTTTCCATCAAATTAGTCAAGAATCTTAAATTATGAATTGATAATAATCTTACTCCTAATATTTCATTAGTTTTTATAAGATGTCTTATATATGCTCTTGTATAGTTTTTACAAGTATAACAATCACATTCAGAATCAAGTGGGCCCCAGTCTTTTTCATATGTGGCATTTCTTACAACTACTTTTCCATTCCATGTCATAGCAGTTCCATTTCTAGCTATTCTAGTAGGTAACACACAATCACACATATCTATTCCTGCTATAGCAGCTTCTATTAAATAATCTGGAGTTCCAACTCCCATTAAATATCTAGGCTTATCTTTTGGCATTAATGGTGCTGTATATTTTAAGATATCAATAAACTCTTCTTTTGGTTCTCCTACACTTATTCCTCCAATTGCATATCCTGGTAAATCTAATTCTATTAAATCTTTTGTACTTTGTTTTCTTAAATCCTTATAAAATCCACCCTGGATTATTCCGAATAGTGCCTGTTTATCAACTGTTGTATGTGCTTCTTTACATCTTGCAGCCCATCTTGTAGTCCTTTCCATTGATTTTTTTGTATATTCATAAGTAGATGGATATGGACAACATTCATCAAATGCCATAATAATATCTGCCCCTAAATCTTCTTCTATTCCCATTACAGATTCAGGTGAAAAGAAATGTTTACTTCCATCTAAATGTGATTTAAATTCAACACCTTCTTCATGTATAGTTCTTAAGTCTCCTAAACTAAATACTTGAAATCCACCACTATCTGTCAAAATAGGTCTGTCCCATTTCATAAAATTATGAAGTCCGACCCGCCTCTTTTACTAATTTACTTCCTGGTCTTAAATATAAATGATATGTATTTGATAATATAATTTGTGCCTTTACTTCTTCTTTTAATTCTTCTGGTGTCATTGATTTTACAGTAGCTTGTGTTCCAACTGGCATAAACACTGGTGTTTGTATATCTCCGTGTGGTGTATGTACAATACCTCTTCTAGCTCCTGTTTGTTTACATTCGTGTAATAATTCATATGTTACTGCTGGTTTCATGATATTCTCCTTTTATTAAAATCTCTTCTAGCATATAAACATCGCATCTCCAAAACTAAAAAATCTGTATTTCTCTTTTACAGCTTCTTCATATGCTTTCATCATATAATCTTTACCTGCTAGTGCTGACACTAACATTAATAATGTAGATTGTGGCAAATGAAAATTAGTAATTAATCCATCTATACATTTAAACTTATATCCTGGATAAATGAAAATCTGTGTATCATCTTCTATTGGCTTTACCATTCCTGTCTTCTCATCGCTAATTGTTTCCAATACTCTACAAGAGGTTGTCCCTACTGCAATTACTCTGTTTCCATTCTTCTTTGCTTTATTGATTTTTTCAACATCTTCCTGTTTAATATAAAAATGCTCTGAATGCATTTTGTGTGCTTCTACAGTATCCTCTTTTACTGGTCTAAATGTACCTATCCCCACATGCAATGTTACATTTGCAATTTCTACTCCTTTTCCTTGGATTTTTTCTAACAATTCTGGAGTGAAATGTAATCCTGCTGTTGGAGCAGCTGCTGACCCATTATGTCTTGCATATACGGTTTGATATCTATCTTTTTGTTTTAATTCTTCATGAATATAAGGAGGTAATGGCATTAATCCAATTTCATCTAATATTTCATTAAATATCCCATTATATTTAAATTCAACTTTTCTTGTTCCTCCTGGCATTATATCTAATATTTCCGCTTCTAATATTCCATCACCAAATATCACCTTTGTACCTATATGTAACTTATTTCCTGGCCTTACAATAGACTCCCAAATATCTCCCTTAATATTATTTAATAATAAAAATTCAACATTTGCTCCTGTCTCCTTTTTTCCATAAATTCTAGCTGGTATTACTTTAGTATTGTTTCTTACTAGCACATCTCCTGGTTTTAAATAATCTAAGATATCTCTAAATATTTTATGTTCTATTGTCTGTTTATTTCTATCTAATACCATTAATCTTGATTCATCTCTTTTTTCTAATGGTGTTTGTGCTATTAGTTCTTCTGGTAATTCATAATTAAATTCTGATACTTTCACTTTTTAAATTCCTTTCTTTATCATCTATTAGATTTATTATTCTACTTTTTTCGACACAACTTTGATACATTTTTCCCCTGTCCCTACTGTCTCATGTGAAGTTACTGTTCTTAGCAGGTTTTAAATTATATATTTCTTTTGGTAGTCCAATATATCCTGACTGTGTTTTTATTGTTTTATTCATATAATCTATATACCATTTCTTTTGTCCTATCACAGCTTCGTTTTTATATCCATATTTCTCATAATCATGTAGTTCTGGTCTTTCGTATCCATATTCTTTAGCATTTCTTTCTAGAGAATGTAAAAATTCATGTAAAAAAACTTCTTCTGGAAATGCGTTTATTTTTGTATTGTATTTATAAATATAACTTTTTGAATTGTTTGGAAGTCTTATGTTTGAAAATCCTATTCCATAATAATCCATTGAGCCTAATCCTATCCAATCATTGACTTGTATATTATTTTGGTGTTTATCATCTCCGAAGTCTAACTATTACAAATATATGGTCATAATCATTTTTTGAAATGATATCTTTTATTTGTTCTTCAACATCTTCTGGAGACACATAATATCCAAATTCTTCATCATATGATAATTTTGTCAATGGTACATCTATTTTATATGTATCACATTTTGCAGTCATTTTTCCTTTAGATAGTTCACTAGTTGATTTCTCAAATCTAGTTATTGTATTTGTTATATCAATCATATCACTATTTGTTACTTCTAATTTTATTTGTTCTCCATTTAAATTAACATCTGTTGTTTTAAATATAAAGTTCGCAAATTTCCATTGGTTACTTTGACTGTTATCTTCAGTTCCTTCTTCTATTGTAAAGTCTGAAAACCACACTTCTCCTTTAGCTTCTCCTAGATATCCCCCTAACCTAAATCCTATATTTACATTTTCTCTATTCTTAGAGTTGAATATTAGTTCTATTTTTTGCCAATCGTGGGTTCCTATGATTGCTATTGATCTTTCTGTTGTACCTTCAATTGATATATGGGCTCCTACTCCAGACTTTTCTTCTTTAGATTCTACATTATTTGTTTTAACCATACAAGTTACTTTATAAGGGTGATTTTTTTCTACTTTTATATTTTTATAAAACATTGCATCATTAAATTGTGTAGAACTTATATTATAACTTCTTTTATCAGAATATCTTACCTTATTATCTCTTTTAAATTCTGAAGTATATAAATTTGTCTCACTTCTTACAAATTCATTAAAATTATTTGTTTGATAAAATTGATATACGAAATATAAGCAAACTAGTAGTATTACTGATATTATTAAATTCCAAATTTTGCTTACAGTATTTTTTCTATTTTTCATAAAAACTGTTCCTCATTTATTCTTTAGTCTTTATATTATTATATAAGATATTTAGCTATATATCAATACTAAAATATAAGACTTTTAAAAGAAGAGGTTTCCCCTCTTCTTTTCACATGCTACTTTTACTTATCTTCTTCATTAGATACATTTTCATTTAAATCTATCATTGAAAGATTTATTCTATCTTGTTCATCAATTTCAATTACTTTTACAGTAACTTTATCTCCAACATGAAGAACATCTTCAATATTCTTAATTCTTTCTTTTGATATTTTAGAAATGTGTAGTAAGCCTTCTTTTCCTCCACATCCTAAATCAACAAATGCTCCAAAGTTCATTAATCTTACTACTTCTCCATAGTAAATTCCACCAACTTCTACTTCTCTTACAATATCTTCTACCATTTCTAAAGCTTGAATTGCTTTTTCATTATCTGTTGAATAGATAAATACTTGACCATCTTCTTCAATGTCTATCTTAACACCTGTTTCATCTATAATTTTATTAATCATTTTTCCACCAGGTCCGATAACATCTTTTATTTTATCTACTTTTATTTGTGTACTTACTATTCTTGGCGCATATTCAGAAATTTCTTCTCTTGGTTTAGAAATTACTGGTTTCATAATATCATCTAATATATGTGCTCTTGCTTTTCTTGTTCTTTCAAATGCTTCTTCAATTATTTCATATGTTAATCCATCACATTTAATATCTACTTGTATAGCTGTAATACCTTTTTCAGTTCCACCAACTTTAAAGTCCATATCTCCAAAGAAATCTTCTAATCCTTGGATATCAACTAACATTACATAGTCTTCATCATTATCTGGGTTTGTTACTAACCCTGTTGAAATACCTGCAACTGGTCTTTTGATTGGTACACCTGCATCCATTAAAGATAATGTACTTCCACATATACTTGCTTGTGATGTTGAACCATTTGATGATAAAACTTCTGATACAACTCTTATTGCATATGGAAATTCTTCTTTTGATGGTAACACTGGTACTAATGCTTTTTCTGCTAAAGCTCCATGTCCTACTTCTCTTCTTCCTGGTCCTCTAGAAGGTCTTGCTTCTCCTACACTATAGCTTGGGAAGTTATAATGATGAATATATCTTTTTGATTCTTCTGTATCAATACCATCTAATTTTTGTTCTTCTGATATCATTCCTAATGTTGCAATAGACATTACTTGAGTTTGTCCTCTTGTAAATAATGCACTACCATGAACTCTTGGTAATAACCCAACTTCACATGATAATTCTCTAATTTCGTCTAATTTTCTTCCGTCAACTCTTTTATGTTCTACAAATATCATTTCTCTTACGCATTTTTTCTCTAATTTGTAAATAGCTTCTCCAATATCAGATTTATGCTCTTCTGCTGCTTCTTCTCCATATTTTTGAGTATAACTCTCTATTATTTTATCTGTTAATTCTGATATATTATTATCTCTAGTATCTTTATCTTTTTCTTGAACTTTTTCTTTCATCTCATCTTTGAAATTAGTTTCAATAAATTCATATACATCATGGTCAACTTCAAATGATTTGTATTCAAATTTTGGTTTTCCTATTTCTTCTTGCATTTTTGTAATAAATTCACATATTTTTTTGATTTCTTCATGTGCTGTTTTTATAGCCTCTAACATAACATCATCAGGAACTTCATTTGCACCTGCTTCAATCATTGTAATTTTATTTTGAGTTGCAGCAACTGTTAAAGTTAAATCACTTTTTTCTCTTTGTTCTTCTGTTGGATTTATAATAATTTGTCCATCAACTAATCCAACATTTACTGCTGCTGTTGGTCCTCCAAATGGTATATCTGATATTGCTAAAGCTGAAGCAGCACCTATCATTGCAGCAACTTCTGGTGAATTATCTTGATCAACACAAAGTACTGTTGCAACTACTACTACATCATTTCTAAAATCCTTTGGAAATAAAGGTCTTAGCGGTCTGTCAATTGCTCTTGATGTTAATATTGCTTTATCACTTGGTTTTCCTTCTCTTTTCATAAAGCTTCCTGGTATTTTTCCTACTGAATATAACTTTTCTTCAAAATCTACTGACAATGGAAAAAAGTCAATTCCTTCTCTTGGTTCTTTTGAAGCTGTAACATTTACCATTACAACTGTATCTCCATAACGTACTAATACACTTCCATTAGCTAACCCTGCCATTTTACCTGTTTCTATTACAAGTTTTCTTCCTGCTAACTCTGTTTCAAATGTTTTTAACATAATTAATTCTCTCCTCTTCTATCTAAATTTGCACCTCTAGACTTAAAACCAGGATTTGGGGCCAGGTTTCAAATCCTTATTGTTTTATCAAGCAAGTTTAGATTGTAACCTCTATAATATATTATAATGATTTTATAATATATTATACAAGCTACTTACCTAATACTTTACTTGATTTATTTTCATAAGTTTTTCTCACAAAAAGCCCGTGCTAGAATAAGCATAGGCTTTTATGAATTTTAATTATTTTCTTAATCCTAATTTTTCAACAATTGCTCTATATCTGTTAACATCTTTTTTAGCTAAATAGTTTAATAAATTTCTTCTTTTACCAACCATTTTTAAAAGACCACGTCTTGAGTGATTGTCTTTTTTATGAACTTTTAAGTGTTCTGTTAATTCATTAATTCTTTGAGTTAAAAGAGCTACTTGAACTTCTGGTGAACCAGTATCGTTTTCATCTCTTTTATGAGTATTAATGATTTCTTGTTTTCTTTCCTTTGTCATAATTACACCTCCTAATTTTTCTTTTTCCTTTAACCGAGCTTAAAGTTCTAGGTGCTTGACTTTAGGCTAAGTAAAAGGTATGTTATTTTCAACATACCTATTGTACTATACTTTGGAATAAATTTCAAGTGTTTTACAAAATTTTCTATTTTATCTCAAACATTCCATTTTCTAATTCATTTAATTCAATACCTGAATTTAAACAAACTACTGGTCTAAACATCGCTACTTCCCAGTTAAGATTTCTTGCAGGAATCCAGCCTCTAAAATCACTTGTCGTTGGTAGTCCTTCTGCAAGCCCTGCAATCCAAGTATAATATATTGAATATAGAGTATCAGTTGTGCTTATTCCAGTTATACAACCATCATCATTTATTCCATAATATCCACTATTCTTTATTTTATACTCTATTTTATTATTAGGATATTTCTTATTATATGAAAAAATAAATAAATCTATTGTAGGTCCTCCTATTGCATATTCTGCTTTTTCTCCTTTAAATCTTTTCCATGCTTCTGTATCAAGTAAATATGCTGACGCTTTAATTCCTCCATTAGCTGCATCTGGATAATCTTTAGCATATTTTAGTAAATTAGCAGTTTTTTGATTAGCTAATATATCTTCCGAACCTTTGTAATCTTTATACACTTCACTTAATCCTTTATTTGGACTAGTTCCTAATTTACCTTTTGGTGCATACTCATATCCCACATTTTGACTTGTTATCAGATATATTTTTTCATCATCTGCATAAAATATTTGCCATTCACTTACACCTTCACTATTTTCACATTCATAGTTTGTAATGCTTTTACCGAAATACTCTGTAGGTTTACTTGCTATTATTCCTGATGTTATCCCTTCTGTTACTTTTCCTTTTTTATCTATATAAAATTTATGATTTTCATACTCTACAGTTAATATCCCTTCACTATCTGTGATTTGTTCATCTTTTATATTTAAATTATTTTTTAAGTTTTCTTTTGCCTTATTTACATCATACTTTCCTTCCTCATAACTTCCACTTGCTTCTATTTGTAGTTTTTCTCTTGCTCCTGTTCTTTCTGTTTCTTGTTTTGCTTCTTTGGCTTGTTTTATAATTCCATTCTCTCCCATCAACATTGCTATTGTTATTCCAGCTAGTATTAGAAGTACAATTATTGTCCTAATATTCCGTTATGACTATTTTTTTTAATTTAGCCAACATTTTGTAATTTATTATCTTCATTTCCTATATTTAAAATATTGAATTTATAATATATAGTTATTTCTTTACTTTCTGATATTTCTATCTTATCTACTAAAGATACAAGCATTGTTCTTGTTATTTCTTTCATATTAACAAAATCGCTTACAAGTTTGTTAATGTCTATTGATGAATCTTCTTTTTGTTCTAGTTCTTGTAACTGCTTTATTCTTTCTTCTGCTTGTTTTCTGTTTTCTATCTGTTTTGAATAAAGTCTTGTAAAATCTTCATCTTCAAATAGTCCATTGTATTTATCTTCATATAACTTGTCTATTCGCTTGTTTGTATCTTTAATTTTCTTTTCTAAAATAAGAATTTCATTTTTAACATTAAACCTATCTTTGATTATCTTGTCTTTTGATGTATTTGCTATTTTAGTGTATTTCTCCTCATTTAAAAACTCTCTACATCTTTTCTTAATTTGCTCAATTACAAAGTCTGTTACTTTTTCTAGGTTATTGCTATGTGGTGTGCATAATCCTAATTGTGTGTTACTTGCATAAGTATTGCACCTTAAATAAAATGTTGTTTTTTTTGGATGTTTTTGTGGTACTAGACTTAATTTTTTTCCACATTCTTTGCAACATACTAATCCTTTTAGTAACCAATCATACGACTTTGTTCTTACTCCTGTTCTGCTTTTTATCATATCTTGTACTATGTTAAATGTTTCTTCATCAATTATTGGTGTGTGCATATCTTTTACGATTATTCTATCTTCTTTAGGCATTATCATTGTTTTCTTGCTCTTATAGTTTATCTTTTTTGTGTTTCCATTTGATACCCAACCTAAATAAGTTACATTTTGCAATATTCTTTTTACTGTGTTTCTGTTCCAACCTCGCTTTATTCCATCTTTTCTTGTGTGTCCGTTTCCTACAATTTCTGATGGTACTAGAGTCCTTTCATCTGTTAGAATTTTTCCTATTTCTGTTGGTGTCATTCCATTTCTTGCTAGCATAAATATTCTTCTTACTATTGGAGCAATATCTTGATCTATTACATAATGATTATAATCTAATGGATCTTTTTTATAGCCATAAGTTGGATATGTTGTCATTACTTTTCCTTCTTTTGCTCTTGTCTTTTTTCCATTCCTTACTTTTCTTGATGTATCACGCAAAAACCACTCATTAAAAAATGCTTTAAATTGTACCATTTCTTCTGATGTTTCAATATGTCCTGTATCTATATCATCTGTTACTGCTATAAATCTTACACCTTTTTCAATAAAAAATTCTTCTAAATAGTATGATATTTTGCTTGATAATCTTCCAAACCTAGATAAGTCTTTTACTATTATTAAATTGATTTTCTTATTTTCAATGTCCTTTATCATTCTATTAAAGTCTGGTCTGTCGAATGTTGCTCCAGAAACTCCATCATCTGTATAGTCATCATATACTTGTATGTTGTTATCTTTACAAAAGTTTCTTAAAAATAGTTTTTGTGTGCTTATACTCCCACTTTCTTGCTCATCTTCATTTGTTACTATTACTTCTCCATTACCAACTTCAATATTTTCATTGGATAATCTTTCATATAATCCTGCTACATATTTTTCAGGATTTGCTATTGTTATCATTTAAACCTCTCTTTCCAATAACAATAGGTTTCCTCCAATCCAATTTATAACTGAATTATACAATTACTATATAAAAATTGCAACTGGTATTTAAAAAATTTAGGCTAGTTCAATATGCCTAAACATATATAAACTAACCTTTTAACTATTTATTTATTTTTTCAATTAAGAAACTTATAAATACATCTTTTAATTTTTCTTCTAGAGTTTTTGATTTTTTATCAAACACTTCTACAATTTTATATTCGTTTTTCATATATAAATACCTATTCCTTTCCTTGAATAGCTATTTATGGTTATTTATTCAGTTATCAAAACTTATCAACCTATTGCTATTCAACATCTTTTCTAAATTCTTGATAAATAAAATCATCTTACTTGTTTCTCCTTTTCAATTTAGAGCAAAAAATAATACTTTGATTATTTCAAAGCATACAAATTAAATATATATTCTATTACTCTTTATCATATTTGGATTTACAATATTGCTAACTCTTTTAGGAACTGCATATCCTGCATTTATATTATCTTTTAATACTAAATCACTACTATTTTTGTCATAATCATAAGCACTTCTATTACAGTTTACAAATTGTAAATCATTTTCTTTCTTTTTAGTAGATAAATATTCGTTATCTCTATTTATTTGTACTAATAGTTTTTGATATTCTTGCTTTTCCTCTTTTTCCTTTTTTCTTCTGTTTTGTGCATATATTCGTTTTTGAGTTTTACTTTTTTCTTTGTTTTCTTGCTTTCTGTTTTCTTTCTCTCGAATATATCTTGAATCTTTTTGAATTATCTTTGTTATATATGGCATACCAATTTTTAATTTCTTTGCTATCTCTGTTGGTCTTAAATGTTTTTCAAAAAATAATTCAATTATTTTATCTTTTGTGCCTCTGCTATCTAATTTGTGTTTTATCTTTCTCACCCTCTTCCTTTTTTAGATTCTCTATTCCAACAAACTACAATTTCACACCTACAAATAAAAAACAAAAATATATAAATCAATTACTTCACTGTGTTGTTAATAGTCTGTTTAAAATCTTAAACACATTGTTATTACAATCATTTCTCAAAATTTAGTGAATTTTTATTCTACAGCTTTTAGCAATTAGTTTTGAAAAAAGTATTGTAATTATATTAGTATTATAGTATAATAAATATAGAATGTCAATAACAATTTATTATTTTTATTAAATTGTTTACTGTTTTTTATAAAATTTGATTTTTAGAAGGGAGATAAATTTGTATGGAACTACCAGAAGTAACCTTTTTTAATGACTTCTACTTTTGGTTTAATACTGAAACTAAAAAAGAATATTATGCTACACCTTTATATTTTTATAAAGCTGATTTCCATTTAGATACTGAAAATAAATTAAGAGATGTCTATTATAAAGAAACTGAAGAAACAGATAATGGTTTAAAACATCCTGCCTCTTTATACTTTCCATTTCACGAAAAATTTGGACTAATGTTATTAAGATTTTTAAATGCTGATTTATCTAACTTTGAGTCTGCTAATAAAAGTTTCTTTTATGCTTATGGTTTTGAGATATTAAGGAATTTAGATAAGGATTATAAATTTGAATTAAGTAATAATTATGGTAGTAATGAAGATTATCTAAAGGCAACTACTAAAATATTTGAAGATTTACATGAAAATCTAATTGATTTACAACAAGAACTAATAAAAGCAGTTACATATATTTATAACTTAAATAGTAATAGTAAATTAGAGAAATATACATATGCTGAGCGATATGCCGTTTATTTAATAAAAAGAATGGGAAAATTACATACATACTATAAAAATGACTTTATTATGAGAGATAGTTATTCAAAGAAATATCAAGAATTTAGTAATAAAAACGAATATGACATACTAGAATCTTTACATACTAAAAATATGTTTCTTTCGATGAGTGATACACATAAAAGTAATGATTTATCAAGTATTTGCTATGCTATACTTGATGAACTTTCAAAAACACCTAACTATCCTATTAAAAAATGTCAAAATTGTGGAATGTACTTTATTCCAACTTCAAAAGTAGATGAAATCTATTGCGACTATCCAAAAGAAAATTCAAAAACTTGTAGAGATTTAGGTGCTTTTCAGTCTTATACTGAAAGATTAAAGCAAAATAAAGCTATGGGCGAATATAGAAGAACTTATCAGCAAAAATTTATGCAAGTTAGAAAAGATAAGGAAAATAAAGAAATTTCTAAAAACTTCGACACTTGGAAAAAACAAGCTAAAGAAAAAATTAATCTTATGAAAAAGGGCAAACTTACTGAAAACGAGGTTTATGAGTGGATTTTAAAGAATAAATAACTTCTACTCTTATCCTTATATTTTAATTTTTTACTTAACAGATAGAGGGACAGAAGGCAATAATATATTGCCTTCTGTCCCTCACTTTTATTGTAGAATGTATTTATTAGAATATAAGGAGTGTTTTTACTATGAATCGCCGTAGAGGAATTAATAATAAATTAAATGTCATATCTGAAAACTTCAAGAAATTCCGTGCTGAAAGTGGATTTTCTCAAAAAGTTTTATGCGAAAAATTAGAATTGATTGGTCTTAATTTATATAAAGCTGATATATATGCTATTGAGCATAATAAACGTTGTGTAAAAGATTATGAATTATTAGCATTTTCCATCGTTTTTAATAGACCTATTGCAGACTTCTACAAAGATGTTAATGATTTTAGTTAATTTTAGTTTTTGATTTTGTACTTAATTAAGTTCCGAAAAATGGTAATAGTTTTGCTATACCAACTGCTTAATTAAGTACATTTTTCTTTGATCTTGATACCATCTATTAGACCGAATTTTATATGCTAAATGTGTTTTAAAATCACATATTTCATATATTAGATTATTTATTTCTTTTAGTTTTTCTTTTTCTGTATCATCTAATTTTTCAATTAATGTATTACTTGCAACTTTTAATTTTTGTATTGCTATTTTATATTCTGTACTATCTGAATATGCATCTTCACATTTTTTTAGTTTATCATCTATATTTTTATCATATAAATTTAATGTTACAAATTCCATAGGTTCTTGAATTTGTTTTATATAATTCAAATATATCTGCTTTCTAGCTTTTACATCTTTTTTTACTTCATCAATTGTTTCATATTTTTCAAACACATTTATTACATCTATAAATTGAGCCATCATAAATAGTTCTATGTCTTGTCTTGTAAGACTTTTATCATTGTTCATCTTATTTCACCTCCTATCTCAACCATTTTCTTTATCATATCACTTTTTAAAATTTTCGACAATACTTTACTGTCGTTTGTTTTTGTTGTATAATAAATTTGAAAAATTTTTATATGAGGAGAGTGTATATATGAGTAAGCTATACAAAAGATATAATGAATTAAAAGCTACTAATGACAACCAATTATATTTATTTAAATCTGGTATGTTTTTTATTTTTTTAGATAATGATGCTAAATTAATATCTAATGAACTAAATTTAAAATTAACAAAATTAAATGATAATATTGTAAAATGTGGTTTTCCTATTAATAGTTTTGAAAAGTATTCTAATTTACTAAAAGAAAGAGGCTTTGAGTTTTCAATTATTGATGAAAAATCTTCTATTGTTACCTCTACTTCTAATTATTTAAGTAACATAGAAATAGTAAACATGATAAACAAAATTAAAAATATGGATATAAATAAAACTTCACCAATTCAAGCATTTAATATATTATCTAATTTTAAAAAAATATTAGGAGATAAAAACGAATATGAAAACAAATGACGAACCAATTATTTATCAAAAATATTTAGATTTAATCTACTATTCAAATGACTTAGTTAGAAAATATCCTAAAAGTGAACGATTTGTTTTAGTAGAAGAAATTAAACGTACGTTATATAGTGGTCTTAGACTTTTAGTTTACGCATTAAAAATTTATAACAAACAAGAAAAATTAAAATATTTGAATGAATTAGATGCTTGTCTAAAACTTTTACAAGTACATATTAGAATTTCTTTTAAATATAAATATATTTCTATGCAAAATTATTCTACTTGGAGCGATAAGCTTACAGAAGTATGTAAAATGTTAGGTGGGTGGATTTCTTCATGCCTAAAAAAATAAAAAATACATTTTATAAAAATTTAACTTTTGAAAAACTATATTTAGCACATAAAAGAGCGAGAAATCATAAAACCTATAAATCTGATGTTGTAGAATTTGAAATTGATTTAGAACGAAATTTAACTTTTCTACTTAATGATATTGCTAATCATACTTATAGAGTTGGAAAATATAAAGAATTTAAAATATATGAACCAAAAGAAAGAATTATACAAGCATTACCCTATAAAGATAGAATAGTACACCAATGGTATGTTGAAGAATTTATTAAACCTTATATATTACCGCGTTTTATTAATACTAACTTTGCTTGTTTAGAAAATAAGGGTACTCATAAAGCAGTAGAACAATTACAAAATTATATGAGAATCTTTAAACGAAATTATGGGGATTTTTGGATTTTAAAATGTGATATAAGTAAATTCTTTTATAATATCGATAAGAATATATTATTTGATATTCTATCCAAATATATTGCTGATAAGAAATTATTAGATTTTACACATTTACTTATATTTGATGGTACAGATAATATGAATAAAAAAGGAATACCAATAGGAAATTATACTTCACAATTTTTCGCCAATATCTATATGAATGAATTAGATCAGTATGTAAAACATATCTTAAAATGCAAATATTATGTTCGTTATATGGATGACTTTATAATTTTATTGAAAACAAAACAAGAATGTATTGAAATAAAGAAATTGATAGAAAAATTTATAGATTCTCATTTAGAATTAAAGTTAAATGATAAATCTAGGTATTATCCTTATTCAATGGGAGTCAATTTTTGTGGCTACCGAACCTTTACTACTCATAGATTACTTCGTGTTTCTAGTAAGACTAAAATCAAGAACAATGTTAAAAAATGGAATAAATTGTGGCACTTAAATAAACTTAATACTAAACAAGCTATCATGAGCATAAATTCTTGGCTACGGTCATTCAAGTCATTGTAATTCTTATAAACTACAAAATAAGATTTTAAATTCTTGTGATTTTTTATATACTGAAAATGCTAGAAATAAAATTTATGAAGATTTATTAAAAGATTATTATAATTTTTAAAGACAGTATTCTTTTGTAAAATACTGTCTTTCATAATCTCGAATATTCGCCATTTTACTACTAACTCGAGAATTACTGTTTATGTGTTTATGATATAGAAACAAGTCTATACCAAAAGAATTAAACTTCTTTGATACTAAATCACTCGGTGTTCTCCTTGAAGATACACCCCTCTGGACTTTTTAGACTATATAAAATATATCTAAAATGAAGTATCGAAGTGGGACTAACACCACACGGAAACTGTTGTTGCTGTTAGCATCTCCTGTGTTGTTGTTGAAAGCAAAACTACCTGCATTCGTGCCATTGTTGTAATTACCGACCACGTTTGAATACTGGGTTAGACGAGTTCACAAAGTTAGAGTAGTAACAGTTTAATCCTCAATATATATCATTTTCGTAATTCATTTACGAAAGATATATCTATATTAATTTCATACGCTCATGCGTGTATTTTATGATGCTTTTGCACGGGCTTTCTAATAATGAAAATGTTCTAGTATAATTAGCCCATGCCTCTATATTTATTACAATTTTCTTATCAAGTATCAAGGAACAAAGTCACTTATGGGACTAACACCACACGGAAACTGTAGTTGCTGTAAGCAGCTCCTGTGCTGTTGTTGAAAGCAAAACTACCTGCAAACGTGCCATTGTAGAAAGAACCGACCACGTAGGAAAACTGGGTTAGACGAGTACACAAAGTAAGAGTAGTCGCTATTCCATCCTTTTGTTTCTTTTGTTGCATCTCCTATTTTGGCTCCGTCATAGTTTGAATTAGAATTGCTTGTATTTGTGTATAAATCTACATACTTGGTATCTCCTGCTGTTACTCCAAATTTAGCATTTTCTTGTCCATTTAAACATCCTGCAACATATTCCCAACTTCCTCCTGCCATATCATATACTCCATATACAGTTCCTGTTGTACTTGCTTTCGGTCCATTTGCTGAATTATATGCAAATGTAGTTGTATTATTTGCATCTTTGCTTGTTCCAACTGAACCTGTTATATAGGAACTACTTGAATTATTCCAAACTTGGTATGTTGCATCTCCATTTGCTCCTGTACTACTTTCTGGATTAAATACTCCATATTTACTTTGACTTAAGATTGCCACTGCTCCCCATTCTGTATTTTTCATCATATGACTATCTACAGTTGAACCTTCTAATACTTCTCCTTCATTTGTCATTTTTCTACATGCTGTAAATATATTTGTTGTTTGGATATATCTCCAACTTGGTTGATTCGGTATTACTTGTACTTTTAAATTCGTAGCATTTCCTCCTCCATTTGATGCGGTAGGAGTATTACTTACTGCTTCAAACTTTGCTACCCATATTCCATCTAGTTCTCCAAATCCTCCGTTTCCTGCATTTGTAAAAGCTGGATGTATGGTATAGCCATCACTTGATTTTATTGTTCCATCACTTTGTTTTGTATATCCTTCTGCTCCTTCTTTTTTATCTGTTCCTATAAATCTTACATCTATTTGGGTTGCAGTAGTTTGAGTAACTTCTGGTACTTTATATTCATATCTTGGTATCCATACCCAATATGCTTCTAATCCTTCTGTTTCGTTAGTTGTTTTTATATTTGCCCATTTTCCATTTTCATAATCATACCAATTTTCTGGTTGTGTTATTTGTGTATCATTTGGCACATATTCTGTTCCTGCTTCATTTAAATCCCATGTTACATATGTTTTTTGTGCTACTTTATTTAAATTTGGTGTAGATGCTCCACTCTTATCTGCTATTACTGGATCTTTAGGCGTATCTTGTACAGTTGTTCCATTAAATATATCTGATACTTTTATTTCATGATTTCCTTTTGTTGTTGTTAATGTTTTATCTATTAATTTTTCTTCATTTGATAATACACCATACTTTTCTAATATTCCCTTTAAAGTATCATCTGATATATTCCCATTGTTTCCTGCTTGTTCGCTTAGTATATCAGTTTTTATTTCTTCTTTTATACTTGCTATCTCTGTTGCAATCTTTGCATCGTTTGCCTTATTTATTAATCCATTATCTCCCATTATAGTTGCAATTGTTACCCCTGCTAGTATTAAAAGAATTATAATTGTAACCACAAGCGATATCAATGTTATACCTTTTGTACTTTTAATTTTATTCATCTTTTGAACTCCCCCATCTCTATTATTAATTATTCGTATCATATCATAACATAATACGTTTTTCAATGATTTTTTAAAATAAAATATTTTTATTTGTGTGTGTTTTCTATACACACTATATCACAAACAATATTATAAAATCAAGAAAATAATTATTTTTTTGGAGAATATGATGAAAAAATTTAATGAACAACGCAATGTAATAGGTAATTTAATAAAAGAATATAGAGAAAAGAAAAATTATACTAAAACTCGGTTTATCTCAAAAATTAGAATTGCTTGGTGTTGAACTTGATAGATTTGAAATTTATAAAATAGAAAATGGCAAAATAATCGTTAAGGATTTTGAACTAATTGCTTTATCTATTGTTTTAGATATACCTTTTGATGAAATAAAGAAATTAGTAGATTTTGATTAACTTTGAAAATGTATAAATTTATATATTTTTTAAGATAGAGCTTTAAGACAAGCTCTATCTTTCTAAATCCCATTCTTTTTCTCTTTCTTCGTGTTTAAGTTGTTTTTCTGCATCTAAAAAAGTATTTGTTTCTTTTTGAAAATCTCTAATCAAATTATCTTCTGCACCCATATCAAACTTTTTGCAAATCCAATGTATGAATTTATCAATTGTTTCATAGAATTTATCAATAATTTTGTGTAAATGATTATTTTCTTTTTCTAAACTTTTGATTTTGCTTTTATATTTCCATTCTATATCAAATTCTTTATTTCTATATTCATCTTCTAATTCATTTTTTCTATTATTATAGTCCAATTCTAAATCTTTAACTTTATTGTTTAAAACCTTATTATCTTCTAGTATTTTGTCTCTTTCTTTTTGATATCTTTCAGCTTCATTAACAAGTTTTACTTGTTTTGATAATTCTTGATGCAAAGCCTTATTATCATTATATAATTCATTAATCAAATCGTCTTTAGGCTTTATTATATCGTTTTCAACTTTTGCTTTATTCAATTGTAAAAGCTTTATATCGTTTATGTCTGGAACTTCTGGTAATTCTAGTTTTATATTATCTAGTATCTTTTTAGTGTTTTCAAAATTAGTTATTTTCTTTAAATCTTCTATTTTTTGATGTTTTGCTCCTGTTTCTTCAACTGGCAGTCCTCTTTCTAAATCAAAACCTTTTGATGTTACATATGCATGAAAGTCATTTTGTAACTCTCTATAACTATTTCTACCTCTCCAAAAATCCCTTGCACATATTTTATCTATTGTTTTTCCCTCTTTGTCTTTTGTTTTAACTACAGGTATATATACCAAGTGCATATGTGGTGTTGTTTCATCTAAATGCACTGCTGCTGACACTATATTCCTCTCCCCAAGATTTTTGTAGTTACATACAAATTTGTAACTTTCCCTAAAATACCTCTTTGTTTCTTCTAGTCCTATTTTATCAAAGAACTCATTGTCTGATGTAATCATCATTTCGCACATTATAATGCTATTACTTCTAATATTACCTTTTAAATCGTATTCCTTTTTCATTCTATCAAATTCTTTGATATATGTGAGTTGATTTTCTTTGCAGTAGAAGTTTAGATGTGTTCTTGATGGATCGATATCTTTATTAGAATGTCCTTTTGACCTTCTGTCATTGTGAATATATGATCCTTGTGCATCTACTCTTGTTAGTTTATCATTTCTTATTATTGCATAACTCATATCTCCTTGTACCTCCTTCTTCGCCAAAGATAAATTTATTTGTCTAACATACTAGTCAAACAAGTTTGACTGTATGGCAGGGAAATTACATTTCCCCACACCCCTATCTCCTAAAAACTGCTAAAGCATTTTTTAGGTTTTATTTAAAGTTGCTACTCGCACCTTTAAATAAAAAGAACAGCCACCAAAGTAGTTTTCTACTCTAGTAGCTGTTCTTCTATATGCAAATGTTCTGCATTATATAAAAGCATCTGCATTTGCATATAATCTAGTAAAGTCAATGTCGTCATATTTTCGTTGTTCAAAGTTAGCCATACTCTTTTTTTGAAATTTTTTGTCGCTATTATATTTATTATTCTTAAACTTTTCTTTAATAGGGGTATTAAAGTTTGCTTGGAGAGGGTATTTAACTTTTCTTAAATAGGTATCTTCATTTTTTATTGGTATTAGTTTTCTCATTTCCACCTGTTTTGTGTTTTCTTTGTAAATTAGTTCTGTGTCAATATATTCTTTTGACTTTAACGAATTTATTAAATTTGATACTTGTGTTACTGATATATTTAGTAATTCACTAATTGTTTTATTTGTTAGAAAACAATATTGATTTTCTTTGCTTAAATAAATGACTATTGCATATATTATCTTCTCTTTATCACTCAATTTATTATCTGTTAATATTTCTATTGGTATCCATATACCTTTTAAATTTAAGTTAGACATTCCCTCACCGTCTTCCATTTATTAGCTTTATTTTAAATTTCTAGCCGTTTTTATTTGCTTTTAGTATAATTTTATATCTTTAAAATGTAGATAAAAATTTTCTATAAAAAAACGCCTTGAACTTATTTCTAAATTCAAAGCGAAATTTATTGTATATTTAATGTCTACTTTAATGTCTACTTCTTTGGTAGACATTAAAATACACAATAAAATTATTTTTTTATAATCCAATATCCATCTTTTTTTGAACCTTTTCTTTCTAGTATATTTGCATTTCTTAAAATTCCTACATTCTTCTTTATCGTATGAATACTTAATCCAACTTCTATTGCCATATTTTCTTGAGTTATTCTTGGGTTTGATTTTATAAGTTTTATCATTTTTAATTGTGTTGCATTAAGTTGTTTTTCTATATCATTATCTTTTTTAGATAAATCATAAGTTCCATAATTTTTATCATAATATGATGGTCTTAAAAAACTTGCCTCAAAGAACTCATCATATTGGAATTTGGGTTCTTTTAGCCCTGCATCTTCCATCAATTCTCTCATTCTTCCTATTCCTGTTCCAGCTTTTTCTATATAATGTGTTCTTCTTAATAAATCTGCAATTATAGGATTTCGTGCAATACTTCTTTTACCAAAATTTTCTTTTGTAATTCCTTTAGGAACTCCACCAGGACTTACTATTGAAACTCTATCATCATAAATCTCTACCATTACTCTTGCACCTTCTTCAAAATATTGACGATGGCATATACCGATTTATGATAGCCTCTTTTAATACATCTTCTGGAATCTCCAAAACTTCTTTTCTTGTTGCATTTCCTTGCTCTCTCATAACCTCTGCATTAATTAAATAAGTCAGATTTATGTGCTTTTTAGCAAATGCTAAAGCATCTTCAATATTGGTTATTATGTCTTTATTGCAATCCAATGTATCCAAAATATAAACTCTATTTGTACCTTTAAAAGCAATACAAGTAATATAATTTTGAATTAAGAAATTTGTAGGATTCTTTGCAAAGAAAACAACACCTGCATTTGTAAACATATATTTATTATCTACTTTTTCTAAGCAATTTAAGTTTATCAATAATTCTTCTCTTTCAATTGTTTCACTTGTATTAGATAATTTTAAAAAGTTTTTATAGGCATTTTCATCAAAGTCTTCTGGATATTTTGCTTTTTTATTTATCATTCGATCAAATTGTATTTTTCCGCCATCTTCTAAATATTCTCTGATTTCATTTCTATTCATCTTTTGACACATTGCACCAGCTCTTAAATAATACCCTTCACTTGAAGAATAAGGTTTATCATCTCCCTCTGGTACATTTACAACAATAACATTATCTACTACTTCGATTTTTACATTTATTCTTGGTTCTATTTGACTTATTTGATTTTGTATATTTGCTCTTTGATTATTAGAAGTATCTGTGCCAATGATATTTCCGTCATCATCTACACCTATCAATATTTTTCCACCTATACTATTAGCAAATGCAACTACTTCAACTGCAAATTTTTTACCTAAATTTTCTTTAAATTCTAAAGTATGTCCTTCGCCTTGCTTTGCTAGTATTTTTAGTTCTTCTGTTGTCATTATTACCACCTTTCCAATTGTGCAGATACCGTCTGCACAATTTATTTTAATCTTATTGATTGATATTATAACATTTATTTACAAATATTTCATTACATTTTAAAAATTTCATACATATATTAATTCTTTTAATACGATTTCCTTTGCTTGTTGTTTAATTGCATTCATTGTGCCAACCCAATAAAGCACATCTGTATTTTTCATATTTTCTGTTAAATCACTTTTTGCTTTCAAATCATTAATAATTTGATTTACTCTTTTAGTTGCTGTTTCTTGTATTTCTTCTAAATGTTCTATTAATGTATTTTCCATAAACATTATTGTATATTCTGCTTTCTTATGTTCTTTTAAATAGTTTAATCTCATTCTTCCATATTTATTCAAATGTATTTTCTTTTGCTTTGATAACACTAAATTCGGTATATAGTAATCTTCTTGTCTTATATATTCTATTCCTGTTTTTTCATCAATAAATCTTTCTTTTAATTCTTTGTTCTCCATAATTTTTAAATCTCCTCTCATTTTTTTAATTTTAATTTGTTATTATAAAATCAAAAAAAGATGAATTTGTTATTGTTTTTTACAATTCATCTTTTAAATATGTGAAAATTTTATTATTTCTAAATTGTTGCTAGGAGGAAACCTTTGCTATTACTACATTTTAATTTTTCGTCATAAGAGAATAAAATTGTTATTACTAGTGCTATTAATGTAATTCCTTTTTCTTTTTTTGGCTTCATCTTTTGAACTCCTCTCTTAAGTATTTTTCGCATTATTCTTCTACACGAGTTAGCGTGATTCCATTAATTGTTTCAGAAGCTTTCCATTCTCTACCAATTAGAACCTTTGTCAACAAGTCACATCTCTGAAACATCGAAAAAGTATCTGTAGATGCATTTGTACTAAAACTTGTTAAATCTAAAGTTGTTAAACTAGAACATCCTCTAAACATTTGGAACATACTTGTTACTTTTTGTGTATTAAAACTACTCACATTTACTTGAGTTAAATTGCTACAATTCATAAACATACTACCCATATCTGTTACATTTGATGTATCAAAATTACTTAAATCTAACTTAACTAGCCCATCACACTCAGCAAACATACTACTCATATCCCATACATTTGATGTGTTAAAATTACTTAAATCTAACTGGGTTAATCCACCACACTCTCTAAACATACAATTCATACCTCCAACTAGCGATGTATCGAAACTTTTTAGATCTAGTGATATTAAACTTTGACAAAAGTCGAACATATTGTCCATATTCCTTACCTTTGATGTATTAAAATTTTGCAAGTTAATTGATGGCAAATTTTTACAATAGCTAAACATATCTTTCATATTTGCCACATTTGATGTATCAAAACTTTGTAAATCTATTGATGTCAATTTTTCACAATAACAAAACATCCTCTCCATATCTGTTACATTTGATGTATCGAAACCTTTCAAATCTAACTGAGTCAGTTCAAGACACCTATAAAACATCCATTTCATATTTACAACATTTGAAGTATCTAACTTTGAAAGATCTAAATCCTCGCAGTTACAAAATGCAAACATAAAACTCATATCTGTTACATTTGATGTATTAAGGTTTTCTAAACCTTTAATTGTTTTTACTTTATAACCAGAAAACCAACCTTTTATATTAGACGGATTAATTTTATCAAGTATTCTAATTTCGCATACAGTACTAGCGTAATAAGAGCCTCCTCTATCCATACTTACTTCCTCTGACCAAGGAGCTCCCCTGCTTGTTTTTATATCCTCAATTAATTCTAAAATCCATTGATTGGCTTGTTCTGGATATTCATTTTCGAATTGTTTCCATTCTTCAGACTCAAATATTTCTTTGTATTCTGGAATTTCATATAAATCTTCTTTTGTTTTGTATCTATTTATATCATTTATATTTTTATAGTCTTTTTTTAATGTTAACTCTCCACTATAATCTGGAATAGCACTTTCATTGCTTGCCAAAATAAGAACTTCCTCATCACTGCCATCTTTTGTATAAACTCTTGCATAAATAGGATCTGTTTGTTCTTCTATAATCCCTAATGTAACATTTCCATTTTTATCAATTGTTACATCATAACCATCTACCTTTACTGTTGCTGGTAATTTAGTTATACTATCAGCCCTTGTTACTCCCTCTGTTTGTTTTAAATTGTTCTTTAATGTATTTATATCTATCTTGCCATTTTCGTCAAAGCTCCCCATTACTGCTATTTGTACTTTTTCTTTTGCTCCTGCTTTATCATTTTGAGTTTTTGCATTATTTGCTTTTGTCAATATCCCATTTTCACCTGTTAATGTTGCAATTGCTATTCCTGCAAGTATTAGTAGCACTATTATTGTAATTACAAGTGCTATTAATGTAATTCCTTTTTCTCTTTTTTGCTTCATCTTTTGAACCCCTCTCACTTTCTCAATTATTGACCATTTTTTCATAAGTTATTCTTTTTTAACCTCATTATACATATATGTGAACTTTTTTGCAAGCATTTTTGGGTGCATATTAAATTTGTTTTTAATTATATAATGATTAAAATAACATAAAAAGGTTGTGATTAATTTGCGAAAACTAAAAATACCTCAAAACCATAGTGGTATCAGCAAAACTCTTCGTTTGCCTGAAAATATAGTAAATGATATTCAAATTTTATCTGATTTAAAGAATATATCTTTTAACAAGACTGTAACAGAACTTTTAGAGTTTTCACTTCAAAATTTGGACTCTGAAGATGAAAAATTAATAATCCAAAAACGTGAAGAACTTCATATCTAAATTTCTATTATACCCAAAAATGTATTTTACTTCTCATTTTACTTATTTGTTTGATTTTACTTTTAATTGTTTGATAATACCAAAATTATCTAAAAAATTCTTCCTATTTCCATATCATTGCCAACTAATTGTTTTAAATTTATACAAAATTATTATATTTTTTTATTATCCCCATATAATTGTATAGAGGTGTATTATTTTGCTCATAAAATCCATTAAAATTAGTAAAAAAGTAATTATATTTTCACTTGTTGCTATACTTCTTTTATCTAGTATTATTATTTTTTATTCTTTTGCTTCAGAAATAAAAGAAGAAAAACAAGAAGAGAAAAAGAATTTTATTAAATGGGTAGATTTCAATGTGTCTTCTGAGGCACTTAGTTTAACTGCCAAATTAGATATTAATTCCCATACCAAAAATGAAGAAGTTACTTATAATTGGATTGAACTTTTGGCTTATCTAGCTTGTAAAAATGGAGGCAATTTTAAAAATTTTAAAGCCAATCATCTAAATTCTTTAGTAGAAGAGTTGAAAAATGGACATACTATTAATGATTTAACACAAGACATGAAGTTTTATGATTATTATTTTGAAAGTTATTCAGCAGTTTTAGGTGGTTTTATTGGCAATTATTCTATTGAAGTTCAAAATGAAGATGGCACAAAATCTTATCAAGAAAAATATGGTTTAAAGGCTTTTCTTCCAATTGCTAAAAACTATAATTTTAGCCATTATGACGATTTTGGCAACGCTAGGTCATATGGGTTTAAAAGAACTCATTTAGGTAATGACCTAATGGGTAGTATTGGTACTCCTATTATTGCTGTTGAGTCTGGTATTGTTGAAAATTTGGGTTGGAATCAATATGGTGGTTGGCGTGTTGGTATTCGTAGTTTTGATGGAAAGCGTTATTATTACTATGCACATTTAAGAAAAAATCATCCTTATGCTCAAAACTTAGAACAAGGAGCAACTGTAAAAGCAGGAGATGTTATTGGTTATCTTGGTATGACAGGATATAGTACAAAAGAAAATGTAAATAATATTAATGTCCCACATTTGCATTTTGGAATGCAACTAATCTTTGATGAATCTCAAGTAGACAGTCCTAATGAGATTTGGATTGATGTTTATCAAATTATTGAATTTTTAAAGAAAAACCGTAGCGAAGTTTATAAGGCTAATGAAGAAACTAAAGATTATGAAAGAAAATTCGATTTTATGGAAGACAACTTAATAGAATAGGATTTGGGGGCCGTCCCTAAATCCTATTTTTTTCCTAATGTAATTTTTATTTCTTTTGTTATTTTTCCTCTAGTTACTTGCAATGTTACCTCATCATTTGGCTTTTTTGTATAAATATATTGTCTTAAGTCATTCATTGTGTTTAGTGTTACATTGTCAATACTTGTTATAATGTCTTTTTCTTTTAGGTCTGTTTTTTCTGCTGGTCCATTTTTTGTAATTTGTGCTACATATATTCCTTTTTCAAATTTAATATTATAATTTGTAGTTGAACTTAAATATGGTATAACTTCTTTATCATAAGCATATATTCCAATACTTGCTTCTTCAAATTCCCCTGTGTTTTGAAAACTTTCTATTATTGGCTTTATTATATTTATTGGAACTGCAAAACCTATCCCTTCTGCTGATGAGATTTTTACAGTGTTTATCCCTAATACTTCTCCATTTGGATAAATTAATGGTCCTCCACTATTTCCTGGATTTATTGTTGCGTCTGTTTGAATTAAATCTGTCATATAAGATGATTTATTTTCTTCTTCAATTTTTATACTTCTGTTTTTTGCACTTATGATTCCTGATGTTACTGTTCTTCTAAATTCAAAACCAATTGGGTTTCCAATTGCATATACTGTTTCTCCAACACGAATTTTGCTAGAGTCCCCTAATGTGACATATTCTAAATTTTTGGCATTTATTTTAGTTATTGATAAATCTAAGTCTGTATCACTCCACACTACTGTTCCATCATAATTAGTTCCATTTTCTAATGTAATATAACATTTACTGTGTTTTGCACCTGTTACATGTTCATTGCTTAAAATATATCCATCTCCTGTTACTATTATACCTGTTCCTAAACCTAATTCGCTTTCTGTGCTTTTAGATAAAATGCTATTTCCAGCATTTTTTAATTTTGAAATTCCTACTACTTTTTTTGTTGTTTCTTCAATAATATCTGCCACAACTTTACTATCTTCTTTGGCTTCTTCCACAGTTTGTTCCTTAATTGTGGATTGTGTTTTTGTTGTTTCATAGTTAGATGGCGTTATTTCTATGTTTTGATATGTAGTGTATAAATAAAATGCAAAAATCCACACTATTAAAATTGGAATTGTTGTTAAAATTACTTTTTTTCTACTATTTGTTTTCTTTTTTCTTCTCAATTGTTTCCCACCTCTAAATTAGTTTTTCCAAATTTTTATTTTTTAAACAATCATTTTTCTTGACTTTTTTATGTTATCTTTTATATAATAAGTTTGCATCTATAAATATAGTTTGAATAGAGGAGGTTCTAATATGACAGAAACAACATGTGAAAACTGCAAAGAAAAGGATTGTATTAAACATCCTGATTTTGTCAAAAGTGATTTGTCCTTTCTTGACAAATCAAAAAAGCACATAGCTTGTATGCTATGTGAATTTAAAAATTGTCCTTTACGGGACACGAATAATTATAGCCTTAAGTACCCCACTGCTAGGGGAATTGAGACTATTAGTTGTTCTAAAAAATAAAGTAAGGAGATTGCAATGCAATCTCCTTATTAAATTTAAACTTGTAAATATATTTTATATATTTGTAAAATCAGTTTCACTTTTAATATATCACAACTATGATTTTTTCCTTCGTCCCAAAAATCATTAAATATTAAATCACTAAAAACCTAAAAATCTATTGACTTTTTTAGCTAAAAAACTATATAATTTGACTAAATATAAGAAATATAGGTGAGAAAATGAAAAAAGAAATGTATGAACTAACTAATCCACAAAAATCAATTTGGATGTCAGAGCAATTTTATAATAATACTAATATTAACAATATTGTTGGTACTATAACATTTGGTAAACATACAGATTTTAAAGCATTAGAAAAAGCTTTTAATTATTTTGTTATGAAAAATGATTCTTTTAAAACAAAAATTGTTATGCAAGAATCAATGCCAAAACAATATTTTGATGACTTTGTTTATGAAAGTATTGAAATAATTGACTTAAAAGATGAAACACAATTATTAGAATTTGAAAATTCTTTTCCTATGAAACAAGTTAATGTTTTAGACAACTTCTTATTTTCAATTAAATTTGTAAGACTTCCAAATGATTTTGGTATTTTATTTTTAACTGCTCATCATTTAATTGCTGATGCATGGACAATGAGCTTAGTATTAGATGAGATATATAAAAATTATACAGAAATTGTTTCACAAAAAGAAATTGATCTAACACCAAACCCTTCTTATGGTGAATTTATAAAATCTCAAAATGATTATATGACAAGCACTAAATTTGAAAAAGACCAATTATTTTGGCAAGAACAATTCAAAAACTTACCAAATATAGTATCTTTTAAAAATAATACAAAAGTGTCTATTCAAGCTGATAGAATTATATATACTCTTGATAAATCTTTAGTTAATCAAATTGATGACTTCTGTAAAAATAATGGCATTTCTGAATATATCTTTTTACTTAGTATTTTTAGCATTTATTTTAGAAATATTTTTAATTGTGATAATTTTATTATAGGAAATCCTGTGTTAAATAGATCTAATTTTAAAGAAAAAAATATGACTGGTATGTTTGTCTCTGTCATGCCTTTTCTTGTTAATTTAGAAAAGTCTAGTTCCTTTTTAGAGTTTTGCCATTTTATGGCCAATAAACAAAAACAAATGTATCGTCACATTCGTTTTCCATATCACGAAATCCTAAATTTTGTTAGAAAAACTCATGACTTTTCTGATAATTTATATGATATTATATTTTCTTACCAAAATGCAACTATTGCATCTTATGGCAAATGGTTGTCAAACCGTTCACAGGCTGAGTCTTTGCAAATTCACATCAAAGATATTGCAGAAGAAAAAAATAAATTATCTATACATTATGACTTTTTAACAGATATTTTTTCTAAAGAAGATATTTCTTTATTACATAAACGAATTTTAGGATTAATTGACCAAGTTTTAAAACAACCTGATATGATTGTAAATAACTTAGAAATTATTTCTTCTTCTGAAAAAAAATTATTACTAAAAACTTTTAATGATACTAAAGTAAAATATAATAAAAACTCTAATATTGTAAAAGAATTTGAAAAAATAGCTAAGCAATATCCACAAAACATTGCTGTTGTTGACAAAGATACTTCTTATACATATAAAGAATTAAACGAAAAAGCAAATTTCCTTGCTCAAAATATTTTAAACCAAAAAGTTTCAACTGATATTATTGCTTTTTCTTTAAAACGCTCTGTTGATATGATTGTAACTATTTTAGCAATATTGAAATCTGGTCATACTTATATGCCAATTGATCCAGAATATCCTACTGAGCGAATTGAATTTATGTTAGAAAATAGTAATACTAAAATGCTAATTACTACCCAAGAATTCCATAAAAAAATAAATTATCAAAATAATTGCATATATTATGAAAATATTTCTTTTGATAAAAAAATAGAGAACTTAAATATTTCTATTCCAGAAAACAAACTTTGTTACATCATGTATACTTCTGGTTCTACTGGAATTCCAAAGGCTGTTACTATTATGCATTATAATGTTTTAAATTTTGTAAAAAGTATGCAAGAACGCCTAAATTATACTCTTTCAGATAATAATAAAGTATTATCTGTTACTACTGTATGTTTTGATATTTTTGTTTTTGAACTATTTCCAACCTTATTGTCTGGACTAACTCTTGTAATTGCTGATGAATTAGAAAGTAGAAGTCCAAAATTATTAAGTGATATAATTCAAAAACACAAAATCACTAAAATCCTAACAACTCCATCCAGAATAGAATTACTGTTTTCAAACCCAGCTTATTTAAAATCTTTGTCTAGTATAAAAGAATTTATTTTAGGTGGTGAGCCTCTTCCTATTACTTTGTTACGTAAGTTACAAGAATTTACTAATGCAAATATTTTTGATTTATATGGGCCAACAGAAACGACAGTTTATTCTACATTCAAAGATGTTACCAATAGTGATAAAATCACTATTGGTAAGCCTATTAATAATACACAGATTTACATTATAAATGATAACAATCATTTACAACCTATTGGTTTAGTTGGAGAAATTTGTATAGGTGGAGATGGTGTTGGAGCTGGTTATTACAAAAACCTAGAAAAAACAAATTCTGTTTTTGTTCCTAATCCATATCAAGATGGAATTATTTATAAAACTGGAGATTTAGGATATTTCCAACCAAATGGTGAAATTGTATGTTTAGGTAGAAAAGATCATCAAGTAAAAATACGTGGTTATCGTGTAGAATTAGATGATATTAGTAATAATATCTTAACTTTTGATGGTATTGATAAATGCGTAGTTGTTGATATGAATGATAATAATGGAAAAAAATATTTGTGTGCTTATTTAGTTTGTAAACAAAAAATTGATACCATTTCTTTAAAAAAATATTTGGTTGATATTTTGCCACATTATATGATTCCAAGCTATTTTGTTATTTTAGACAAAATTCCTTTAACACTAAATCACAAAGTAGATAGAAAAGCATTGCCAGAACCTGATTTTAATGAAATAGATACATCTTCTGAATATGTAAAACCATCTTCTAAAATAGAAAAAAACTTATGCCATATTTTTAAAGATTGTTTATCAATCCCTAAAATTGGTATTGAAAATGACATATTTGACTATCATATAGATTCTCTTGACATTATACGTGTACAAACTAAAATGTTAGAATATGATTACAAGTTAAATACACAGGATTTTTACAGATGTAGAACAATTAAAAATTTAGCACAACAAATTGAAAATAAAAATAATAAGCAAACTGATAATATAGATACTTCTTATTTATCATTTGTTAATAATAGCTTCCACAAATACCCAAGTATTATGCAATTTACCAAAAAACATTATAACAATGTTTTATTGCTAGGTTGTACTGGATATTTAGGAATTCACTTATTGCAAGAATTATTACTTAATACAGATTGTCATATTACTTGTATAATTCGTAATAAAGATGATGAAAATGTGATAAAAAGACTATCAAAATTATACCGTTTTTATTTTAACAAAGCTCTTCCTACTAGTAGAATTAATGTTATTGATTCTGACATTACAAAATCACATTTTGGATTACCAATTAATGAATATAAAGAGTTAGCAAATTCTATTGATTTAGCTATTAATGCTGCTGCTAATGTTAAATATTATGGGAATTATGAACAATTTAGAAAAATTAATGTAGGAGTTGTGCAAAATTTAATTGAATTTTGTATGAAATACCATACTATTGAACTAATTCACATTTCTACTCTTGGTGTTTCTGGAAATTATCTAGTTAATCATCAAAAAAATTATAATCAATTTGATGAAAATGATTTTTATATTGAACAAAAATATGATGAAAATGTATATATTCAAACTAAATTTGAAGCTGAAAAATTAATATATGAAAATGCACCTAAAGGTTTACAAGCTAGTATTTTACGTGTTGGAAATTTAACTAGTCGTTATTGTGATGGTGGTTTCCAGCAAAATTTTGAAGCAAATGCATTTTATAATATTTTAATGATGATTTTAAAATATCATATTTTGCCAAATACTATGGTTAATGAATTTTTAGAATTTACCCCTATTGATTATTGTGCTAAAGCTGTTTTTCAATTAATTTTTAATGTAGAAACAACACATTATGTATTTCATTTATTTAATGAAAATTATATTCGTGTTTGTGATTTATTAAAAATTTTTGAGGATATTGGTTTTTCTACAGATATTCTTACTGGAAATGAATTTAAACAAAAAATTGTTACATTATCTAATCAACATCCAGAAGAGAATATTTTAAAAGGTATTGTGAATGATTTAGATGATACTTTAGGGCTTTCTTTTACCAGTACAGTTAATCAAAAAAATCAATATACTAATTCTTGTTTAGAAAAATTAAATTTTGAATGGCCTGTAATAACACCTCAATATATTCAAAAAATTATAGAATATTTACAAAGGAGGAATATCTTGTGAAAAAAATATTAGAAAAATATAAACTTCAGTTTAAATTGTTATCAGTTCTTTCTATAGGACTTGTTGCATTAACTGTCATTTATTATTTTTTAATACCTATGATATTAAACTATCCAGATGGAACTTATGGAACAAATTTCCAAATAGAAGTAGAAAATACATTTTACCTTACTCAGGTTTTATTAATTGCATCTGCTATTTTCTCTATTTTTGTTACAGTTACTTTTCTTGAAACTAGATTTTTAACAAAATATAGTGATTTAATAAAAAATCCTCATAAATATAGTATAAAGGAAATTAACTATGTTAAAAATAAATTATTTACAACTCCCTATGCTATTCTTATTTTAAACATTGCTATTCCAAGTATTGCCCTTACTTTAATACATGCCTATACTATACATCAATTTGGTATTACTACCTTAAAATTGTTTATTTTAGTACTTACTTTGATGACTTTATTTGTGACATCAGTTTTTATTTATACTTGTAATCTTTTTAAGAAAATATTAGTACAGCTACCTCATGATAGTGTAACTGATTTAAAAAGGTCTACTTTGAAAAGAAGAATTTTTTTCAATATAGTACCTTTGATAATGGTTTCAATTTTATTCACTTCTGTGCTTGGTTATTCCATTGTTTCAATAAAAACAGGACATTCTCTTTTTGAAACTTATCATAATGCTTTATATTATTTTGATAAATATAACACATTTTCTAGTTTTTCTGATTTAACTGAAAAAACTAATACTTTAAATTTATTGAATAAAGATGATTATGTATTTATAAAAACAGCTGATGATAAGTATTATAATTCAAAAGGAGAGGAAATTCATGTAAGTAAATTTTTTAACAAATATTTGAATGAAATGTCTTCTTCTAACAATGGAAGGGTTTATGAATATTATGGAATTGATTGTCAGGGAGCTACTATTGATATAGATGTTAATGGTGTGACTTACACTGTAGGAATTTACTTTAGTATTTTATCTATAGAAGTATTATTCTATTTTTCTATTTCATTTATTGTACTTGTAATAATTAACTTAATTTTATTAACACTTTTTGCCAAGTCTTTATCAAATGACATTAACATTATATCTTCAAACTTTTTAGATATGACTAAAAATAAAGATACTAATGAACTTGAACCACTTGCCCTAACTTCAAATGATGAATTTGGAACTTTAATTATATCTTTTAATAAAATATTAGATTTTACAAAAAATAATATTAGACAAATCCATGACAACCAGGAAACCCTTATGGAAAAAGAGCGACTTGCTTCTCTTGGACAATTAATTGGAGGTATTGCACACAACTTAAAAACACCTATAATGTCAATTTCAGGTGCAGCTGAGGGGTTAACTGACCTAATAAAAGAATATGACAGCTCAATTGAAGACCCAGAAGTAAATAGTAACGACCACCATGACATTGCAAAAGATATGGAAACATGGGTATCAAAAATAAAAACCCATACAGAATATATGTCAGATGTTATTACTGCTGTTAAAGGGCAAGCTGTTACCCTAAACAATGAAGAAGCAATGACATTTACAATAGAAGAACTTTTAAAAAGAGTTAATATCCTAATGCGTCACGAACTAAAAAATGCCATCGTTTACTTAAACATATCTATGAAAACAGATGAAAGTACAATAATACATGGTGATGTTAATAGTTTAGTACAAGTTATAAATAACATGATTTCAAACTCTATCCAATCTTATAATGGAAAACCAGAACAAAACATAGATTTAGTTGTTGAAAAAGAAGAAAACAATATAATTATATCTATTAAAGATTATGGAGCTGGTATGCCTAAAAATGTAAAAAACAAATTATTCAAAGAAATGATTACTACAAAAGGTAAAAATGGGACTGGGCTTGGTCTGTACATGTCCTACTCTACTATTCGTGCTCACTTTAATGGAAACATCACAGTAGACTCTGAAGAAGGACAAGGCACAACATTCCATATATCTTTACCATTATAATGTCGTGTTGGGGACGTTTCTTTTGGGACATTTTTATGTAAATCATAAAATGTGTAAAAAGAAACGTCCCTATTTTATATTTTTTGTTAAAACTCTTGATTTTTGTTGTTTTTATTAATATAATGTAGGAAATTGTATAAAATATGAGGTTGTTAAAATGAGAAAAGGATTACAAAATTTAGAAAATAATGAAAATAGAAATTACAAAATCATTGCAGTAGATGATGAAGAAGGAATTATCGACTCTTTGTCTATCTTTTTAAAAAGGTCTGGATATGAATTTACAGGTGTTACTGACCCAATGGAAGCAGTTGAAAGAGTGAAATCAGAACATTTTGATTTAATGATTTTGGACTTTATTATGACTCCTATTCATGGTGATCAAGTTGTTGAGGAAATTAGAAAATTTAATAAAGAACTATATATATTGTTGCTTACAGGTCACAAAGATTTAGCCCCACCTCTTGATACTATTAGAAGACTTGAGATTCAAGGCTATTGTGAAAAAAGTGATAAGTTTGACCAATTGTTATTGCTAATTGAATCTGGTATTAAGTCAATTGCTCAAATGAATGAAATTAAGAAAATTAATGAGCAATTAAAAAATACTAATGATATGTTAGAAAAAGCTTATTTAGAGAGTATTCAAACTCTTCGCTATACTGTTGAGGCAAAAGATACATACACAAGAGGTCATTCTGATAGGGTTTCTCAATTTTCTGTTTTAATTGGTAAACATTTGAATTTATCTGAGGCAGAATTAAAAAACCTAGAAATAGGTGGTTTGTTCCACGATATTGGAAAAATTGGTGTTCCTGATAGTATATTACTAAAAGAAAGTAAGCTAACAGATGATGAATATTCTGAAATTAAAAATCACCCATCTATTGGTGCTCATATATTGTCAACTGCAACTATTTTTAAAGATATTCTTTCAATTGTGAAACATCATCATGAACGTTTTGATGGTCATGGATATCCTGGTCAATTAAAAGGTAATGATATTCCATTTTTGGCTAGAATTGCAGCTATTGCAGATAGTTTTGATGCTATGACTTCTCGTAGGACTTATCGTGATTCTTTGCCTTTAGATGTTGTTATTTCTGAGTTTGAAAAGTGCAAAGGTACTCAATTTGACCCAGAAATTGCTGATGTTTTCTTGGATATTTTGAGAAATAATTTTGATGAGATAAAAGCAATTCAAGAAAAGTTTGCTTAAAATGAGACAGTAGGGACAGGTCCTATTTGTCTCATTTTTTTAATTTATTGATACTGTGTTTTATATATTAGAGACCCCTCTTTATGGAGCCAGGTATAAAACTTGGATTCCATAAGAGGGTTTAATGACATTACTTAGATATGATTGAGTTTCAGTTTTGGATGTTTACAACTACCTCCTCAGTTTCTGCACTAACAGTTTCGCTTGTTTCGGTGTTTGCAACTATCTCCTTAGTTTCTGCACTAACAGTTTCGCTTGTTTCGGTGTTTGCAACTACCTCCTTAGTTTCTGCGCTAACAGTTTCGCTTATTTCGGTGTTTGCAACTACCTCCTTAGTTTCTGCACTAACAGTTTCGCTTATTTCGGTGTTTACAACTACCTCCTTAGTTTCTGCACTAACAGTTTCGCTTGTTTCGGTGTTTACAATTAGCTCTTCTGTTTCTGGACTAACGGTTTCGCTTGTTTCAGTGTTTACAACTACCTCCTCGGTTTCTGCACTAACAGTTTCACTTGTTTCGGTGTTTGCAACTACCTCCTTAGTTTCTGCACTAACAGTTTCGCTTGTTTCGGTATTTACAACTACCTCTTTCTTCGAAGAATTTGGAAGAGTCACACCTATAATATTCGACTCTTGGTTTAGGACAATTCCTTCGCCATTCGTCGAATCGGTCTGAAAATTGGGTCCAGACGCCTCTATGTTTGTGATATTAATCACAATATCTTTGGCATCTACATCCAATAATTCAAACACCAACTCTTTAAGAGTAGCATTTGTATAAAAATTGCTCTGGCCCAACGCTGTTCCCCGTCCATTTTGTCCAGACGGATCTTTACCATTCTCAAACTCTTTTTGGCTACCATAAAAGACAGTCGAGCCATTTTGGCTATCTATCAGCTTCAACACATTACTGTCATAGCTGATATTCCAGATTACGCTACTTGTTTGATACGGATTATCATCATCTGTCTCAAACCATATCTCCACCTTTTTCTTTCCGTCTTCAGAAGTTAACTCCTGAAAATGGAGATTAAATTTTGGTTTTTGACTAAAACTATCTGGGTTTACTTGATATAAACCCTTTGCACTTTCATTGGTCAACTCGTAATTCTTTGCAAATTCCTCTGTCAAAGCAAAATTTGCTATGACAGAGTATAGCCCTGTATCAGTTATTGTGTAGCTATTACATGTATTTCCATTTACTTCATAACTACACAACACCCCATTAGGCAACACTCCACTTGGTGGAACAATTGATATTGTTCCATTGACCAAGTCTGTCCTCATCCAGTTGCGATCCAACTGGATTGCTGACGTGTCAAGCTTTGCCTTAGCAATGTCAATCACCGTTGACATTCCTTCAGGCACCACATAACCTTCAGGAACTATGAAGGTTACGTATGCTGTCGTAATTCCAGCGTCTGTACGTGTATTATCCACGTACACTGGAATTACCCAATCAGGTAATCCTGACACAACCACACTATACTCGCTTCCATTATAGACACCTGTTACTGCTTCAAACTTCCAGTTTGAGGTGTCTATAATTATTAACTCTGGCTCCTCCGGTTCTTCCGGCTCCTCTGGTTCTTCCGGCTCCTCCGGCTCTTCCGGCTCCTCCGGCTCTTCCGGCTCCTCCGGCTCTTCC
>CAQRYF010000003.1 GCA_948875265.1 uncultured Clostridia bacterium | reverse complement strand
AATAATATAATTTTAACATTTTTTATAATATAAATCTATCGAATTTTGTAGAAGTAAATAAAAAAATATAAAAAAGAAAAACAAGAAAATCAAATAAAAAATAGGATAAAAAAGTAATTTTAGTAACTAAATATCAGATAATGTAAAAAAATAGGAGATAATGACAGATATTGCGATGAAAAGTTATTGCAAACTAGTTAATTTAATAGTATTATGAAAAATGGATTTACAAAAGAAAGGAGACAAAATATGAAAATTCATTTTGGAAGTATTTTCATAGAAAAAGAAAAACTAAAGGAAGCAGGTATAAATTATCCTATAAAATTAGAATATTATAAAATAATAAATGAAGATGAAATGACGAAAGGCACAAAAGCTAAATTTGGAATAAGTATAGAAAAGACAGAATATATAGAAAATAACACAAGAACTGAAAATGAAGCAATGAAATATATATCGAATGATGAACAGAAAATAAATGAAATACTAACAATATTAAAAGATAATCAAGTTACACCTATTAGTATGCAAGATGTAATATATGATTTTTCAAAACAAATGCTTTTTTGTTAAATAAAAATATAAGAATTAAATTATAAATAAAAAAGATTACAAAAGACTTGCAAATTATGGAAAATTGGGCTAGAATACTATAAGTAAAATAAAAATATAAATTAATTTTAATATAGAGGGATTAAATTAAGGAGGATTATATGGCTGATAAATTAGTAATAGTAGAATCTCCAGCAAAGGCTAATACAATAAAAAAGTTCTTAGGGGGAAGTACAAAAGTAGTAGCTTCAATGGGACATATTAGAGATTTACCTAAATCAAAACTTGGTGTAGATGTAGAAAATGATTTTGAACCAGAATATATAAATATAAGAGGAAAAGGAGATTTAATAAAATCTTTAAAAAAAGATGCAAAACAAGCTAAAAAAGTATATATTGCAACTGACCCTGACCGTGAGGGTGAAGCTATAGCATGGCACCTAGCAAAGATCTTAGAAAATGAAAAAGAGAAGATAACAAGAGTAACATTCAATGAAATAACAAAAAATGCAGTACAAAAAGCAATAAAAGAACCAAGAAATATAGATATAAATTTAGTTGATGCCCAACAAGCAAGAAGAGTTTTAGATAGAATTGTTGGATATAAAATGAGTCCAGTATTATGGAAAAAAGTAAGAAGAGGATTATCAGCTGGACGTGTTCAATCAGTTGCAGTTAAATTGATTGTAGATAGAGAAGAAGAAATTGAAAAGTTCATCCCAGAAGAATACTGGAATATATATGCAAATCTACAAGATAAAGAAACAAAAAAGAAATTTGAAGCAAGATTTTATGGCAAGGAAGGTAAAAAACTAGAAATCCATTCTCAAGAAGAAGTAGAACAAATATTAAAAGATATTGAAAAAGCAAAATATATTGTAAATGAAGTAAAAAAAGGAGAAAAGAAAAGAACACCAGCTCCACCATTTACAACAAGTACAATGCAACAAGAAGCTTCAAGAAAACTAGGATTTACATTAAAGAAAACAATGTCTATTGCACAAGGATTATATGAAGGTGTAAAAATACCAGAAAAGGGAACTGTTGGTCTAATTACATATATGAGAACAGACTCAACAAGGATATCAGAAGAAGCTAGAGCAGCAGCTAAAGAACATATAGTAAATACATATGGTGAAAATTACTATGAAAATAGATATTATAGAACTAAAAAAGACTCTCAAGATGCGCATGAAGGTATAAGACCCACATATAGTGATTTAGAGCCAGATACAATAAAAGATTCATTAACAAAAGACCAATATAAACTATATAAATTGATTTATAATAGATTTATGGCAAGTCAAATGTCTGCAGCTATTTATAACACAATGGCAGTAACAATAAAAGCAAACAAATATGATTTTAAAGCAAATGGCCAAAGCATTAAATTTAAAGGATTTATGACTCTATATGTAGAAGGAACAGATTCAAAACAACAAGAAGTAGAGGGAATGTTACCAGAACTAAAAGAAAGTCAAGAAGTAAAGCTAGAGAAATTAAATCCAAAACAAAGCTTTACAGAGCCACCTCCAAGATATACAGAGGCAAGTCTAGTAAAAGCATTAGAAGAAAAGGGAATAGGAAGGCCAAGTACATATTCTCCAACAATTACAACAATTTTGGATAGAAGATATATTGAAAAAATACAAAAACAATTAGCACCAACAGAACTTGGAAAGATTGTAAATAAACTACTTACAGAAAACTTTTCAGATGTAATAAATGTAGAGTTTACAGCAGAAATAGAAAATGAATTTGACGAAATTGCAGATGGAAATGAACCATGGAAACAGATGATTAGAGAATTCTATGGACCTTTTGAAAAAGAAATAGAAAAAGTAGAAAAAGAATTAGAACATGTTGAATTGGTAGATGAAGTTTCAGATGTGCCATGTGATAAATGTGGAAGAATGATGGTATATAAATATGGTAAATATGGTAAGTTTTTAGCTTGTCCAGGATATCCAGAATGTAAAAACGCAAAACCAATAGTAGAAACAATTGATGTACCATGTCCAAAATGTGGATCAACAGTACAAGTAAGAAAGACAAAAAGAAAAAGAAACTATTACATTTGCGAAAATAACCCTTCTTCATGTGATTATATATCTTGGAATAAACCAAAACCAGGAGAAGTATGGAATCCAGAAGAAGCAAATGATGTAAAAAAAGAGACTAAAAGTAAAACCACTAAAAAGAAGACATCTACAAAGGCAAAAAAATCTACTAAAACAACATCAAAATCAACAACTAAGAGTAAGAAAAATAAAGAATAACGCAGGAATTAAATAAAAATTAATTTAATAAATACACCATAATACTTGACATTATGGTGTATTTTTGGTATTATTTTAAATGCTAAAACATATAATTAAAAGAAGAACAACAAGAGAACAAAACATGCGGGAATAGCTCAGTTGATAGAGCGCTGCCTTGCCAAGGCAGAGGTCGCGGGTTTGAGCCCCGTTTCCCGCTCCATGATTTTTGGGACGGAGTCAAAAATCATCAAAAAAGATTAACTAAATCTTTTACAATATCATATAATTAAATATATGGCGACATAGCCAAGTGGCTAAGGCACGAGTCTGCAAAACTCTGATCCCCGGTTCGAATCCGGGTGTCGCCTCCAAGAAAAAATTGAGAAAATGTTGAAATATCAATATTTTCTCAATTTTTTTATATGCTTTTATGGTAAAAATAAGAATGCAGTATAGAAGTTGAAAATGCCAAAAATGATTTTATATGTGCCAAAATGTAACAAAAAGACTAATGCATATGTATAAAAATGTGACAAAATAATATTTTGAAATGATTTAATAAATTTGCGAATTTATGATTTAAAGAAAATTTGTAGAATTTTTAAATGTTTGATTGAATTATTTGTCAATATATTATATAGTAGGTAACGATAGAAATAAAATAAAAGCAAATGTTGGTGTTACCTGTAGTCCTTAACGTTAGTTGGGAGATTGGAGGTGGTGTTTATATATTGGAGTTTTTTATGTTCTTAATAATAGGATTTATGATTTCAATAACTATAAACATTGTCTTATTAAGTGTTGTATATATAATACTATCTAATAGGGAACAATAAAAACACACCACATTTTGCTTTGGTCGGCAATGTGATGTATATCAATGATATTTAGTAACGCACATTTCTGTACGTTCTTATTTTCTATCTATAGCATACACAGATTTTTAATTTTTGTCAAACAGAATTTTTATTTATAGAGGAGATAAAAAAATGGATATTGTTAATGATAAATATAATATAATAACTCTATGTGGCTCAATTAAATTTAAGACTGAATTTATGAAAGTGCAAGAACAATTAACATTAGATGGAAATATTGTTTTTATGCCTAATTTCTTTAATACTATAAAAAAAGATGAAATGAATATAGAAACTAAAAGGATGTTAGATAGAATGCATAAACAAAAAATAGATATGTCAGATGAAATTTATGTAATTAATTTTGGGAAATATATTGGGGAAAGTACAAAAGCTGAAATTGAATATGCAAAAACAAAAGGTAAAAAAATATCTTATCTAGAAAATATTAAATGAGTTTTAGATTATATAATAACTAAATAAAAAATTACTATATAGTTATTATTTAAGAGTATGTATGTTTGCGCAAAAATAGTTTTTATATGTTAAGGATATATTTAAATATGAAATGTTACTACAAATATTTATTTTTAAAAAGTATCAGACTTCATTTTGAAACTCTGCCTAGAGGACTTGACTAATTATGTAAATGATAGTAAAATAAAACTATCAAAATAAAGGAGGATACTCTATGGTAGAAAAATATAGGTATATGCGGAAAGGAAATTCTAACCGCATAAGGAGAAAAGATAACTTTAGGGAAAATGCTGAAAAAGTTGTTAAGGATATTTGTAATCTGAATAAACATTTTATGAATAAATACTGGGTGGATTTATTGATTATAGTCCATAAGGATTGTCATTTAAATGAAATTGGATTACAAGAGGAAATGACAAAAAAATTAGATACATCGAAATTAGCAACACTTGAATTTATTAGATATGCTGCAGAAGACTCTAAGAATTGGCTTAGACATAATGGAACTGATTATGAAATCGCAAGACTAAAAGACATTGTTAAAAAGCAAAATAGTGCATCTAATATATTGAAGTTATTAGTAGAGCATATAGAGAATCTTTGACTAAAAGGCAGTCCAAATGGACTGCCTTTATTAATAATATTAATTCATTTCCTTAAAAAATCTATATTCACTACCTGAAGTGGTTTTGCCTCTATATACATATCCATTATAAATGCCACCATTATTATCATTTAAATCAATATCAAGTTTCATATTATATACAAATTTTTGATTCATATTATTTACTATATGAATTTTAAAATTCAAAGTACAATTAATATCGTTTAAATCAATATTTGCTTCTTTTAAAACTTTTCCATTAAAAGAAACAGATTTACTATCTTTTGATACAGAATAATTTGTTAACAAATCCTTATTCATATATCCTAAAGTAATAGGATTTGAACAATCAGTATAAAAAGTAGGTTTAGAATAATCATAATTTTCATTTTCACTATTAGTATTTACAATATTAAAATCAATTCTATTATTTTCTGGAGCATCAAAATTTTTAAATTTTCCAAAATCCATTGGATTTTTATAATTTAAATATTTATATCCATTATTAGAATTAGAATTAACAAATATATTATCAATATATAATTCTTTAATAGTATTTTCATTAGTTAATTCACTAATAGAACTAGTATTATCAATATATAAAGAAATATCAGTATATTGAGAAATACTAAGATTTTGTAAAGATTGTTCTTCAGTGTTATCAATAGCATTAGCACTGCTATACAACAATACTTTTTGAATATTAAAAATTGAGTTTTCGTTTTCTTCAGCAATTTCTATCATATTATTAGCAAATGAATTTCTTGCAAAATTAACAGAAAATACAAAGGTATAATATAATAGAAATATTATAAATAATAAGGCAATAAGTATAGTAAATACAAGTTTTGGATTTCTAAATTGTATTTTTTTCATTTTAACTCCCTTTCTAAAAACATAATTATAATCTGTTGTATAATTGTTCCATATATTTAAATACTTTTGTGTGCCAATCTTTATCACTTGCATATCTAGTATTTACACCTGACAAAGTAGGGCCATTATAATACCAAGCAGCAGCCGTTTCACCATCATATATCTTTGTTCCAGATGGATTTAAATAATATTTAACTAATGATTTAGCTACAGTTTCAATACCTTCTGAATAATTTGCAAATTCAAAAGATGATTCATAAGGAGTACTATCATAAGAACCATATCCAAATAAGTTTTTCTTGTCATTTGCAATTTGAGAACTTCCCCAACCGCTTTCATGTATAGCCATAGAAGCTAAGAAAATTCCATTTATATTATATTTTTTCTCCATATTATAAAATACAGCATAATTATCTTGGAATATCTTATTTTTATCATTTGGTAAACCAGTAAATATTTTTTTGTAATCATTTAAAGTTAGTCCACTAGCTTTGTTTAATTCCATATCTATATTAACTTTAATTAAAATTCTTTGAATTCTATTTTTCTCAATTATACTAGGGGTAGTATATGAAGAGGTCAAATTAGATGTTTTTAAATATCCCTCAATGTTATCAAAAGATACTTTGCACCAATCTTCGTTAGGTAATTCAAGTAATTTTATATCTAAACTTTGTTTTATTTCTGCCACATCATTTGAGGAATCATCAGTAGACTCTTTTAAACTAGCAGTGTTTACTAAATACATGATGTCTCCTATATGAACTTTATGTTTTGCCAAAAATTCAGATGTACCAAGATCTATAATTTTTGGAGTAGGTTCTAAAAGTTTCTCTTTACCTAATATAATTTCTTCTATAAAACTACCATTTTCATATGTCTTAACAGCAGTTACATTATCTTTACCTAAAACACCTTCTTGAATAACAACTTCTTCACCTTTAGGAAGAGAAGAATTATTATTATATGTAACCTCAAATTCTACATCACGTTCTTCAAGAACTTGCTCTTTTACTCTATCCATCCCTGCGTTTTCAGAAATAATATTTTGCATATTTAATCTATGACGATTAAGCTCATATTCTGAAACATTTTCTATATTTTCCTCTTTAGCGTAACTTTCTTTGAAAGACGTGTTTTTAGGAAAAAAGATAGCCATACCAACAATTAAAATTGAACATCCAGCTATTATATGAGATAATTTCAAATCTGTAGTTTTATAAGTTGTATTATTTTTTGTACCAGAATTAAAAGCAAAAGATTTTTTTGCCTTTGAAGATTTCTGTGTATTAAATTGTCCATTATTTTGAGAATGTTGCAATTCTTGTAATTCTTTAAACACATCAGATAAATTTCTATTATCATAATTTGATGAATTTTTATTATCTAACATAACGACTCTCTCTTTCTTAAATATATTAACACACATTTATTATACAATAACAATTAAATTATGTCCATAAAATAATACAAAAAATATCAAGATAGAAAAAATTTCTAAATGTAACTACAAATTACTTGCAAATTCTGTAAAATAGTATATAATATAAAGGATTAAAGAGGTGAAAAATGGAAATAGAAGAAAGAATAGGATATAATTTTAAAAATAAGGAATTACTTAAAAAAGCATTAACACACACATCATATGCATATGAGCATAATGTAGAAAGTAATGAAAAATTAGAATTTTTAGGAGATAGTATTTTAGAATTTATATCAAGTAAGTATATATACCAAAAATACCCTAAATTAAAAGAAGGAGAAATGACTAAAGTTAGAGCAACAGTAGTTTGTGAAAATAGTTTATACAAAATAGCGAAGCTGCATGATTTTAGTGATTTTTTATATCTTGGCAAATCAGAACAAGTTACAGGAGGGAAAAATAGACCAGCAATCTTAGCAGATAGTGTGGAAGCAGTTATTGCAGCAATATATTTAGATGGAGGTATAGAGCCAGCTGATAGATTTATAATCCAAAATTTAAAAAATGAAATTGAAATTGCCACAAAAAATGTTGGAATTAAAGATTACAAAACAGTACTTCAGGAAAAATTACAAGAACATGGAGATGTAAAGATTGAGTACCAAATTACAAAAGAAAAAGGGCCAGATCATAATAAAAGTTTTGAAGCACAAGTAAAATGTGATGGTGAGATTTTGGCCAAAGGAGAGGGGAAAAGTAAAAAAGAAGCACATATGCAAGCTGCAAAAAGAGCATTAGAAAGTTTTAAATAGAAAAGAGGTAATTATATGAAAAAACAATATATTATTCCAATATTTGTACCACATCTAGGATGCCCAAATGATTGTGTGTTTTGCAATCAAAAGTCAATTAGTGGTCAAAAGAAGAATATGACAAAAGAAAAAGCAAAAGAAATAATAGATGATTACCTAAAAAATATAAAAAATGAAGAAGCACAAATTGAAATAGCATTTTTCGGAGGAAGTTTTACAGCTATTGAAAAGAGCTTACAAGAAGAGTTATTACAAGTAGCATATGAATATATAAAAGAAGGTAAGGTAGAAAGTATTAGAATTTCAACTAGACCAGATTGTATAGATAAAGAAACACTAAAAATGTTAAAAAAATATAAAGTAAAAACAATAGAACTTGGTGTACAATCAGCAAATGATTATATATTAAAAAGATCTAATAGAGGACATGATTTTGATGATGTTAAAAAAGCTTCTAAAATGATACGCTGGAATGGATTTAAATTGGGTCATCAAATGATGGTAGGATTGCCAGAAAGTACAAGAATTGATGAAATAAACACAGCAAAAGCATTAATAAAATTAAAACCTAAAATGATAAGGATATATCCAGTACTTGTAGTGAAGAATACAACACTAGAAGAAGAATATGAAAATGGAATATATGAACCATTACCTTTAGTACAAGCGGTGGAAGTGTGTAAAGAATTAGTAAGAATGTTTGCTGATAAAAAAATTGATATTATAAGAATAGGACTTCAAAATACAGAAGAAATAACTGATCCAGAAAATCCAGAAAGTGAAGTAGTAGCAGGGCCATATCATCCAGCATTTAGACAATTAGTAGAATCGGGAATGTGGTATGATGCAATTGTAGGAAAGATAAAAAAACTAAATGTCAAAGTTAAAGAAGTTGAAGTTACTGTAAATCCTATTGATAGTAATAATGTAATTGGACATAAAAAGGAGAATGTATCAAAGTTAAAAGAAACATATGATGTTGATTTAATTCTAAAACAAGATGAAAATATTAAACAAGGAAAATCTAAAATAGAAATAACAAAAACATATAATGATTTCCTAGAAGAAAATAAAGAAAAACAAAAAATATAAAAATTAATAAAAAAGTATAAAATCACCAATATTTACAAACAATTGTAATAAAGGTGATTTTTTATGCAAAAAGAAGAAAAATATAATTTAAAAAGAATCATAGTAGAAATTATAGGAACAATAGTAGGGTCCTTAGTAATGGCGTTAGGAATATCACAATTTTTATTACCAAATCAGCTGTCATCTGGAGGAGTTGCCGGAATTGCTACAATTGCATATTATTTATTTAATATACCTATGGGAACTACTATATTATGTATTAATATACCATTATTTTTGATATCAATATTTAAGATAGGAAAAAGTTTTTTTGTAAAATCATTAATAGGAACAATATCATTATCAGTATTTATTGATATTTTAGATAAATTAGACCCTATAACTAATGATAGATTTTTAGCATGTATTTATGGTGGAATTATTATGGGAATACGGAACTGCAATAATATTAAAGGTAAGTTCTTCAACAGGTGGGAGTGATTTAGTAAGTTATCTTGCAAGAAAGTATAGACCAGCAATAAGAACTAGTAATATAATTATAATTATCGATATAATAATAATAACAATAAATATGATATTTTTTAGAGAAATAGAAATAGGATTATATTCAGCAATTGCAATATATTTAATGGGAAAAATAATAGATATACTGTTTGAAGGTATATATTTCACTAAACTTATTTTAATTATTTCAGAAAAAAATGAGAAGATAGCAGAAGAAATAGGGGAAAAAGTGCAAAGAGGAACAACAGGGATTTTTGGAAAAGGAATGTATACAAATAAAGAAAAATTAATACTAATGTGTGCAGCTTCAAGAGGAGATATATCTAAAATAAAGATAATAGCCAGAAAAATAGATCCTAAAAGTTTTATTATCATAACAAATTCAAGAGAAGTTGTAGGATTAGGATTTAAGAAAATTGAAACATGAAATATAGAAGAAATAAAGAAAAATAATCTGAATTGTCGAAATTTGCGATGAATAGTTAGAGAACACACTCTAAAAATATTGAAAATCTGCGAATAATGTAATAGAATGTAAGAGTAAGAAATTATAATTACATTCTATTTTTTTGTATTATAGTATGAGAGTTTTTATTATAAAATATATTTAATTCAAAAATTTTAAAGAAAATTTAATTCTATCAATTCCAAAGAAGAATTGAAATTAACTCACAAAAAAATATTGACAAACAAGTAAAAAGAAAATATAATATTAGAAAGAAGTGATGCAATGAACAAATTCACATATGCAGATTATATAAAGTATCAAAACTTTATATTTCAGGATATTTGGAAAGTAAACGAAGAAAGTGAAGCATATCAAATAAATAATGAGAAAAGTAGAAAAGTAGATAAACCAAAAGACAAAACATATAAATTATTATTTGAATACAAACAAGAAACAGCGGGATTTATTAATGAGATACTTGGATTAAAAGGAACAATAAATGAAATAGATGCTAAAGATATAGAAAAGTATAATAGGGAATTTGAGACAGAGCAATTAAAAAAATTAGAAGCAGATATTGTATATAAGAAAAAAGGAGAGGATATATTTTTCTTGATAGAGCATCAGTCCAAAGTAGATTATTCAATGCCATATAGATTATTAAATTATAGTATAGAAATCATACGAAGTGCAGTGGCAGTAGAGAAGTTAACAAAAAAGGACTATAAATTTCCAGTAGTGTATCCAATAGTGTTATATATAGGAAAGCAAAAGTGGAATGTAAAAAAATTCTTTGAGGAATGTCAATTAAAGCAACCAGGAGTGGGTAACTGCCCATTCACATTTTATAATATAGTAGATGTAAATAATTATACAGAAAAAGAATTATTAGAAAAAGTAAATTTATTACCAAAAGTATTGTTGCTAGAAAAAGCAAGAACCAATGAAACTTTAAAAGAAAATTTAGAAAAAATATTGCAACAAGATTTACCGAAAGAACAAAAAAGAATATTAAAAAAAGTATTAATATATGTTGTAAGCAAAAAAATAGGAGAAGAAGAAACAAAAAGGTTTGTAGATAAATTAGAAGAAGAGGAAGGTGAAGATAAAATGTCAGCATTAGCAGATTTTATATGGGAAACATTTGATGAAAAGATGGAAATGGGATTAAAAGAAGGATTAGAGAAGGGATTACAAAGAGGATTACAAAGAGGATTAGAAAAAGGATTAAAAAAAGGAAAAGAAAGGATAATTGCAAAAATGATTCAAAATAAAATGGACGAAAAAATGATTTGTGATATAGCAGAAATTGATTTAAAAGAGTTGCATAAAATTAAGAATAAAATCAAAAAATGCAAAGTTTAATAAAATATAAATTTAATATTAACTTAACAACTAAAAATCCTTGAATTTTCAAGGATTTTATTATAGAATAATAGTAGATAAAAATAAACTAAATTAGTATAATTATTTTAGAGGTGAGAAATGCAAGAACAAAGATATATACTAGAAAATGTAAATTCTTTTGAATTAAAAGATATATTTGACTGTGGTCAGTGTTTTAGATGGAATGAACAAGAAGATGGAAGTTACACAGGTGTGTTTGGAAATAATGTATTAAATGTAAGAAAACAAGAAAATAAAGTTATTTTTGAAGGAATATGCGAAAAAGATATACAAGAAACTGTAGAAGATTACTTTGATTTGAAACGTGATTATGAAGAGATAAAAAGAAGATTATCTAAAATTGATGATAATATGAAAACAAGTATAGAATATGGAAAAGGAATTAGAATATTAAACCAAGAACTATGGGAAACTATAATTTCATTTATTATTTCAGCTAATAACAACATACCAAGAATAAAAGGAATAATAGAAAGATTATCAAAAAAATATGGAAATGAAATAGAATATAAAGAACAAAAATATTATACATTTCCAACACCAAAACAATTAAAAGATGTAACAATTCAAGAATATAGGAAATTAGGCCTAGGGTTTAGAGATGTCAGACTTTATGAAACAACAAAAATGATTTTAGATAAAAAAGTAGATTTAGAAGAAATGAAGAAAAATAGAAATACAATAGATGTAAGAGAGCAATTACTAACATTATCAGGAGTAGGACCAAAAGTTGCAGATTGTATTTTGCTATTTTCTGATTTAAAAAGACTGGAAGTATTCCCGATTGATGTATGGGTAAGAAGAGTAATGAATGATTTATACATAAAGAATGAAGACGAAAATAAAGTAAGTAAAAAACAAATAGAAAAAATAGCACAAGAAAAATTTGGAGACTTAGCAGGACTAGCACAGCAATATTTGTTTTACTGGAGAAGAGAAGCATAAATGTCCAAAACAGAAACGTCCCCAATAGGACATGGAGGAAAAATGGGATTAAGAATTATATATGGAAAGCCAGGAAGTGGAAAGAGTAGTTATTGCTTCTTAGAAATTGCTAAATTAATAGAAAAAGAAAAGAAGATTTTTGTTATAACACCTGAACAATTTTCATTTACAGCTGAAAAGAAATTAATGGATGCTGTTAGTTCAAAATCAGTTATAAATGCAGAAGTCTTAACTTTAAGTAGGATGGCTTATAGAGTATTAAATGAAATTGGTGGAAATAGTAACACACATTTGTCAAAATGTGGAAAGGCAATGTTAATATATTCTATATTAAGTAGTAATAAAGCAAGTCTGAAATTTTTAGGGAAATCAGATGAAAATATAGATTTAGTAATGACATCAATAACGGAATTTAAAAAACATGGAATAAGTATAGAGAATTTAGAAGAAGAGATTGAAAAAACTGAAGACAGATATTTAAAAACAAAATTACAAGATATGAAACTAATGTATGAAAGTTTTGAAAATCAAATAAAAAATAAATACATAGATGAAACAGATCTTCTAACAATTTTAGCAAAAAATTTAGAATGCACAGACTTGGTTAAAGATAGTATCATATATATTGATGAATTTTCGGGGTTTACAGCCCAAGAATATAATGTTTTAAAAGAGTTAATTGAACAAGCAAAACAAGTTAATATAACAATGTGTATTGATATAAATCCAAGTATAAATCCAGATACAGATATATATTATTCAAATAAAATAACATTATATAAATTATTGAATTTAGTAGAAGAAAATGGGTTGAAATTAGAAGAACCAATTGAACTTAATAAGCAATATAGATTTAAAACAAAGGAATTACAACACTTAAGTGACAATATTTATAATATAAAATCCACAAAATATGAAGAAAATGTGGAAAACTTACAGCTTTTTTTAGCTAAAAATCAATATACAGAAATAGAAAATATAGCTAAAGAGATAACAAAATTAGTTAGAGATAAAGAATTAAGATATAATGATATTGCAATTATAACAAAAAACATTGATTCATATTCATCACTAGTAAGAGCGATTTTCTCAAAATATGGTATACCAGTATTTATTGATGAAAAAAGAGATTTAAATCAAAATATTATTGTGCAATATATACTTTCAATTTTAGAAGTTTTAGTAAAAAATTTTTCTAATGATTCAATATTTAATTATATAAAACTAGGATTTTGTGATATAGAAAAAGATGAAATTTTTAAATTAGAAAATTATTGTACAAAATGGGGAATAAAACAGAGTAAATGGAAAACAGATTTTATATATGAATTAGATAATGAAAATAAAAGTCAAGAAATTGAAAGATTAAATGAACTAAGAAAAGAGATTATAAACCCATTAATAGAATTAAAAGAAGAAATACAAAAAAGCAGAAATGCTCAAAATATAACAAAACAATTATATGAATTTATCCAAAAACAAAAAATAGAAGAAAAAATAAATATAAAAATACAAGAATTACAAGATAAGAATTTAATAGATTTAGCAAATGAGTATGTTTCAAGTTATAAAATAATATTAGAGATTCTTGATGAAATAGTATTAGTATTTGGAGAAGACAAAATAACTTTAGATAAGTACAGTAAAATTTTAAAAATTGGACTAAAAAATAGTGGACTTGGAAAAATTCCAGGAACTCAGGATCAAGTTATATTTGGAGATGTAGATAGGTCAAGGAGTCACAAAGTAAAAACAGTATTTATAATAGGATTAAATGACGGAAGCTTTCCTAGTATTAATAAGGATGAAGGTTTTTTTAATGATTCAGATAGAGAAAGACTAAAAGATGATGGGATTGAACTTGCAAAAGGTACTATAGATAGACTTTATGAAGATAACTTCAATATATATAAGGCATTTACAACTGCAGAAAATAATATTTATTTATCATATGCATCATCAGATGGAGAAGGAAAATCATTAAGACCATCTATACTTATAAATAAAATAAGGAAAATGTATCCTAAATTAAGAGAGAAAAGTGATATAGTAAATAAAAATTATGAAATTGTAAATGAGATAATTACATATGAAGAGTTAATAGAAAATATATCAAAATTAAAAAATAAAGAAGATATATCAAAGATTTGGTATTCAATATATGAATACTACAAATCTCAAAATGAGTGGAAACAGAAATTAGAAAATGATTTAAAAGGTTTAGAATATACAAACTTACCAAATGATATTAAAAAAGAAAACATAGACAGACTATATGGAAATACATTAAATACAAGCATATCAAGATTAGAAAAATATAGAAGTTGCCCATTTTCATATTATTTACAATATGGATTAAAACTTAAAGAAAAGGAACAATTAAAAATTCAAAGTTTTAACACAGGCTCATTTATGCATGAAACAATTGATGAATTTTTTGATTATGTAAAAATAGAAGGATTAAATTTAGCGGAAATAGAAGATGAAGAAATATTAAAAATAGTATCAAAAATAATAGAGGAAAACTTACATTTAAATAAAAACTTTATATTTACAGCAACATCAAAATACAAAGTTTTAGTACAAAGATTGAAGAGAATTGTAAGTAAGGCACTAAAATACATAATAGAAACTATAATTTACAGTGATTTTAATATAGAAGGTACAGAGATAGAGTTTGGTAAAAAAGGAGAATACAAACCAATTGTATTACAATTAGATGATGGTAAAAAAGTAGAGATAACAGGAAAGATAGATAGAATAGATACTGCACAAAATGAAGAAGGAAAATACTTAAGAATTATAGATTACAAATCATCTGCAAAAAACATTGACTTAAATGAAGTATATGCAGGGTTACAAATACAACTTTTAACATATACAGATGCAATATGTAGACAAGAAGATATTATACCAGCAGGAATTTTCTACTTTTCATTATTAGAACAAATGATAAAAGCAGATAAAAAGATATCAGATGAAGAAATAGAAGCAATGATTAGAAAGAACTTTAGAATGAAAGGGTTAATAATAGCAGATGTAAAAATAATAAAAATGAATGATAACACTTTAAAATCAGGGAGTTCTAAATTAGTTCCAGCTGCATTAACATCATCTGGGAGTATAAATGAAAAGTGGACAAATGGAGTAAAATCTGAAGAATTTAAAATTTTACAAGAATATATCTATAAAACAATAAAAGATATTTCTAAAGAAATATTAAGTGGAAAAATAGATTTGAAGCCTTATAATAAAAAAGGAAAAACACCATGTGAATATTGTGGATATAAATCAGTATGTGGTTTTAATACTAAGCAAAATAACAATAAATATAATTATATTGAACATAAATCAAAAGATGATATAATAAATAAAATGAGACAAGAGGGACAGGGCAAAAATGTCTCAATAAATTAGTCGAAAAAACATAAAAAAAGTCATATGAAACAAAGGAGAAAATATGGGATATAAAGATGAGACACAGAAGATGAGAAAAAGGAATATGAAATTATTTTCAAGCTATAAATCAATAGCCTGGGATTATCTATTTTATTACACTATAGATTTTCTATTTTTGACACAAATAAAACATATTAGTGCTGCAGATGTAGTATTGCTTAGCTCGATTGGATCAATATTTGGAATATTACTACAAATACCAGCTAACATAATAATAGAATTTTTAGGACGAAAAAATAGTATAATTTTTGGTAACATTATAAATTGTTTATATATGTTAGTATTTATGCTTAGCGGAAATTTTTGGAATCTTATAATAGCTAAATTTTTAGCATCTTTAGCAGGAGCTATAAAAGGAATAGCAGAGCCAAGTTTACTAAATGAATCAATACCACCATCTAGGTATAAAAGTAGTATATTTGCAAAGATAAACGCTAAAGGTGCAGCCAGATATTATCTTATAGGAGCTATATCAAAAATAATAGCAGGATTTCTATTTGAGATAAATGGATATCTACCAATTATATTATCACTTGCAGTTTTAGTAATAGTTACATTTATGTCAATGTTTTATATTGAACCAATAAAGAAGAAAAAGAGTAATTTTAACGAAATAGTAGGTAAAAAGCAATTAAAAGATATTGAATATGGATTTAAATATATATTAAAATCTGAAAGATTAAAAGCATTAATATTGCCAGCATGCTTATTAACGAGCTTATTTTCAATTTTAATGAATTACCAAACAAGCTTATTAAAAGATATACAAGTATCATCTTTTTGGATAGGAATGATATCAGCAATACAGACTTTTATAAGTTCTTATGCGTCAAAGAAACAGGAGGGATTTCATAATGCATTTAGAAATAAATCTATTATGATAATAGCACTAATGGCATCTATAAGTGCTATTGTAGCAGGAATAATGGGAATAAAAGTACAAACATTTAGAATGCTTCTAATAATAATTATTATATGTTATATGATTGCTAAATTTGCACATGGTATGTATTATACTATAATGGATAGATACTTCAGAAATTTTACTAACAATAAAATAGATACAAAGGTATTTGCAGTAAAAAATTTATTTACTAATTTAACTTCAGCTATCATGGGAATTATGGCATCATTCTTATTAAGTAAAACTAAAACAGCATATGCTATGATAATAGTTGGAGGTACATTTACTATATTATTCATATTAATGGAAAAATATATGAAAAAAAGAGTTGGATTAAAACCTGAAGAATATTCAAAAGAAGAAAGAAAATATGATGAATTAAAAGAACAAGATGCAAACTAGAAAATAGGAGGAGATATTGTGAAAGACTTAAGTAATGAAAATGTTGTACATGTTATCAAAAATGGAGTACAATATTTACAATTTAGAAAACTACTAGAATATGAAGAAATAATAACACATGCATATTCTTTGGGTACAGAAGTTAATTATAGACCAATAAAAGCTAATGGAGAACAATTATCAGAAAATGAATATACAAATGTCTTAAAAAATTATAGTAAATTATGTGATGAACTAAAGACTAATTATATAAATCTAATGAGGCCAAATCAAAACCATACAGATAAAATAATAACAGTAGAAGAAATCATAAATAAAGGAGAACCAGACTTTAATTTGGATAAATACACAGATATAGACGGAGCAATTACAAACAAAAAAGACATAATCTTATCAACAACTAATGCAGATTGTATTTTACTACTATTCTTTGACCCAGTAAAAAAAGTTATAGCAAATACCCACTCAGGATGGAAAGGAACCCTTCAAAGAATATCAGTAAAAACCATACAAAAAATGATTAAAGAATTCAAATGTAATCCAAAAGATATTATTTGCTGTATGTGTCCAAGTATAAGAAAATGTCATTTTGAGGTTAATATAGATGTAAAAGAAATGTTTGAAAAAGAATTTAAAAACCTAGAACAAATAGATAAAATAATAGAAGAAAAAGAACCAAATAAAAAATGGAACATAGACACAATTCTAATAAACAAAATAATATTAGAAAAAGCAGGGCTAAAAAAAGAAAATATTGTAGACAGTGAAATTTGTAGTGTGTGTGACTCAGACCTAATACACTCCTTCAGAGTAGAAAAAGAAGGATATGGACTAAACACCGCATTAATAGAATTAAAATGATTTTAGGGACGGAGGAAAAAATCATCATAAAATAGAAATTATGGATATTATAATGGAGGAGAGAGATATGATAATTCCTGATAAATTAAAAATAGGAGATACTATAGGAGTTGTAGCACCATCAAATCCAATAGTAGGAGAGAATATAGATGAAATAATGAGAGCTAAAGAAATTGTGGAGAAAGACGGATTTAGGATAAAATTTTCAAAAAATCTTTTCTCAAATACAAATGAATACTCTGCATCAGCAAAGGAGAAGGCGGAAGATATAAATGAAATGTTTGCTGACAAAGAAGTAAAAATGATATGGTGTGCCAAAGGTGGAAATAATTCAAATAGCACATTTGAATATTTAGATTATGAATTAATAAAAAATAATCCTAAAATCGTATGTGGATATAGTGATATAACATCTTTAACAAACATGATAACTCAAAAAACTGGACTTGTAACATTTAGTGGTACCAATTTTAAGACTATACAAACGAGTGAAACAAAAATACGGATATAAGGAAACTATAAATAGATTTATTAAAGGAAGTTTGGAAATATTAAAAGAGGAAAGAGGATATTTGACTATTAAGGAAGGGCAAGCAGAGGGTGAACTAATTGGTGGAAATTTAAATATGACAAGCGGAATGGTATGTGGTAAATATTCGATTGACTTTAGTGATAAAATTTTATTTTTAGAAGAATTAGGATTTGAAACAGAACCAGCAATGGTAAGCAACTATTTATACTATATGAAACAAAATGGAGTATTTGATAAGATAAAAGGATTATGGATAGGGAATTATGAACATGAAAGTGAAATATCATTAGAGCAAATTATTTTAGACACGATTGGGAATGAATATGTTTTTCCAATTATTAAATCTAATAACTTTGGACATATAGAAACAAATACAGTAATTCCTATTGGTACAAAAGCAAAGATAGATACTAAAAAAGATATAAAAATAGAGTTAGTAGAAAGATGTGTAAAATGATGTCCATTTGAGAAACGTCCCCAAAAGGACACCCAAAAGGACACCCAAAAGGACAAAGAGGGCATGATAAGGAGGAAGAAATGTTTGAAACATGGGAAGAATTAGAATATTCAATAAAGGACTGTAATAAATGTAAATTGTGCAAAACCAGACAAAATATAGTGTTTGGAATAGGAAATAAAAATGCTAAAATAATGTTTATAGGAGAAGGACCTGGAGCAGACGAGGATAGATTACGGAGAACCATTTGTTGGGAGAGCTGGTAAACTAATGAATATGGCATTTCAAGCTGTTGGAATTAAGAGGGAAGAGGTTTATATAGCAAATATTGTAAAATGTAGACCACCTTCTAATAGGAATCCAGAAGATGATGAAGCTGCAGCATGTTTAAATTATCTAAGAAACCAAGTTATATTAGTAAAGCCAGAAATAATTGTTTTATTAGGAAGTGTGGCATTAAAGAATATCTTGGGAAAAGAGTATGGAATAACTAAATCCAGAGGAAAATGGATTGAAAGAAAAGGTATAAAATATATGCCAACATGGCATCCAGCGGCTTTGCTTAGAGATGAAACAAAAAAGATAGATTTTATAAATGATTTGAAATTGGTAGTAGAAGAAAATTTAAATATTAATTAATGTATATAATATAGATGAATGGAGATGAGAAAAATAATATCATTTGAAGAAATTTTAGAAGAATCAAAAAAGGATAAAAAAGAGAATAGTGCATTTGAAAGAGAAAATGAAATAGATTATGTAAAAACAGCAATTAATACAATTGTAGGTACAACATATGATGCATTAGATAAATTTATAGAGCAATTAAAAGAGGATGATTCAAATAAAAATGAAAAAGAGACAACAAAAGAAATAATAGATATGGCTTATAATATAGAAAAGTCAATTGAGGAATTGTTTAGAGATATGCTAGAAGAAACAACAGAAAAAATGCCTTCTGAAGAGGATGCACACTTGTTAAATTCATATCAATATTTATTACATAATCCAAATAAATTAAAGGAAATTTACAGAGAAATAAAAGATAAGAAAATTTCAGAGAATAAGCCTTTTACACTAGAACAGAAAGAAAATCAAAGAAATATGTTAGAAAAGGTATTAAAAATATATAGAACTACTAAAAGTAAGATATCTGATGAGGAATATGAAATTTTATTACAATACGAGAGAAATCCAAAATGCAGAAAAGAAATTCAAGAACAACTTGGAAAAGAGAACATAGAAACTTTAAAAGAAAGATTAAAATATGTAGGAAATGAAGAACAGAAATTTATAGAGTTTTTTAAAGAAAATAAAGTTAGATTTAACGAAAATATAAAACAAAAATATATAGATTCTTTAATAAAATGTGGAAGTATTTTAGACGGCTTTGGATTATTGTCAAGATATCAAAAACAACATACTAGAATGTTGGCTAATGTTGGATTAAGAGAATTTGCATATGAAGCTAAGAGTAAAGATGAAAAAGATATGGATTTAGTAAAGGTATTTGATGAAGAAATATTAAAAAAACTACCATTACAAAATATAATAGCCTTAAATACATTTTGGATAAATAGATTAGCAAAAGAAATAGAAATAATGAATAAAGCTAGATTTATATGTCAGGATCTAGGTATATTTGAAAAGATTTTAAAAGAGAAAAGTAAAAATCCTAATAATGATATATCAATGCCAACAAATGAAGATATAGAAAGTGAACTGTTAAAATTAAACATAGTAAATAAAATTAATGAAAGATGTATATATGAAATTGAAAAACATGCAAACAAATTAAAAATCGAAGAAAGAAATGATATAGAGGTAGAACCTTATATAAATGCAGTAGCTAGTGATTATCAACATCAATATTTTGAATATTTTAGAAAATGTTTACCAAATTCATCAAATATTCTTACAATAGATATGACTAATTGTATAACTGCCAATAATATGATATACAATTTATATAAAGGAAAAGATGCAAGTCAACTAGCTTTCTTAGAGAGTGCTTTGACAAGTAAACAAATAAAAAACTGGGGATATATAAAAGATGAAACTACGCAAGGCTGTATTTTACTAGGATTTGATATAGAGGGATTGAATATGCCTCTAAGATTACATATAACACAAAAGTATCTAAAATCATTTTTAAATCAAAATGGATTAGAAAATAAAATGCCTATATATCAAGGAGATAAAGATTTTACTTTATATGGCAGTAGAATAAATGTGCCACTATTAATGCCATTAGATACTAAAAGAATAAGTAAATTAAAAAATGCTAATATTGATTTCCAAAAGGACCCAGATATGGCACAATATATTGAGCATTGTAAATATCTAATTAATACTAGTAACGAAAACTATCCAAAACATTTAAAGAAGTTAAGAATAATAGGAAAAGGGAAGAAAGAGAAAAGAAAATATATAATACCAGAAGAATATATAGATATAGAAACCAAAGAAGTATTCGAAAAAGATAGAGAAGGAAGATTTATTAAAAAAGATTTAGGAAGAGATATAATAGAATAATTATAATTATACAGTAAGGTCGGTAAAATTGACTTTATAAAAAAGCTATATTAAAATATCAAATAATAAATATAACAATATTGAAAGGTATCAATAAAAATGGAAAAAGAAGAAATAAATAAAAAATCTAATTATTGTTTGGATTGCAAAATGAAACCTTGTTCCATAAAAGGTTGTCCTTTAGGTAATAATATACCAGAGTTTATAAAAGCAATAAAGGAAGAAAATTATAATAAAGCATATAAAATATTATCAAAAACTACAGTGTTACCAGGTATTTGTGGTAGAATATGTCCACATCAAAAACAATGTCAAGGATCATGTGTAAGAGGAATAAAAGGGGAACCAGTTTCTATAGGAGAATTAGAAGCATTAACTTTTAATAAGATTATAGAAGAAGGAATAACTCTAAAAGATTGTTGGAAAGAAGAAATAGAAAATAACCAATCTGATAAAAAGGTAGCTGTTATTGGTGGCGGGCCAGCAGGGTTAACTGCAAGTGCATTTTTAGCAAAAAAAGGTGTACAAGTTACTATATATGAAAAATATAATTACTTGGGAGGTTTATTAATTCATGGAATTCCAGAGTTTAGGCTTTCAAGAGATATAGTTAAAAAGACAGTTGATAATATTCTTGAACTAGGAATAGAGGTAAAATACAATCAAGAATTAGGTAAAAATTTAGATTTACAGAATTTATTAGAAAAGTATGATGCAATATTTTTAAGTATAGGTGCAAATATCTCTTCAAAAATGGGAGTAGAAGGAGAAGATTTACAAGGAGTTTTTGGAGGAAATGAACTTTTAGAATACAAATTACATCCGAAATATGAGGGGAAAACAGTTGCTGTTGTAGGCGGAGGAAATGTGGCAATGGACTGTGCAAGAACTATAAAAATGTTAGGAGCAAAAGAAGTAAAAGTTATATATAGAAGATCAAGAGAACAAATGCCAGCAGAAGATAAAGAAATAGAAAATGCAATTTCAGAAGGAATAAAGTTTTTATTTCAAAATAATATTGTAAAAATTATAGGAAATGATAAAGTTGAAAAATTAGAGCTAATAAAGACAGAATTAGTACAAAAAGAAGGAGAATCAAGACTAGTTCCAATTAATATAAAAAATAGCAATTATAAAGTAGACACAGACTATGTAGTAATGGCTCTAGGTTCTAAAACTGCAGAATTCATAGCAAATTTAAATTTAAATACAAATAAATGGGGGAATATACAAATAAATGAAAATTATCAAACATCAAATCCTAGAATTTATGCAGGAGGAGACTTAGCAGGAATAAAAAGTACAGTTGCATGGGCCGCATATTCAGGAAGAGAAGCGGCAAAGAATATAATAAATACAATAAAATAAGCTTTCACTTGAAAGCTTATTTTATTGTATATCGTTTTCTTTTTCAACAAAATTTCTGAAAATAAGTTTTTTGATTGTTTTAAACAATGCAACTAATTTATTTTCTTTTTTAGTTATAACCTTTATTGCAGTTTCTACTTCTCCATTTTCTAAAGCATTATATTTAATTTCCAACTCTTCCATCTTTTTAACATAATAATCATTAAAGAAAGTATATCCCTCCATAACTCCTAAATAATCTTTAAATGAATATAATTTCCTTCTATAATTTTCAACATCTTCTAAATTAGAGATATTAAAAAATGACTTATCAAAATAGCTTGAAATTATTAGGTTTTGAGTTCTCATAAAAGTTAATGATATTTCATTTTTTAATTCATCGATTTTTTTAAGCATACCATCAACTTTTTTATTTCTATCATCAATTTGAGCAATTTTATTATTTAATTTAATAATATCTTCTTCTGCATATAAAATATCATCTATAGCATTTTGGATAGCCATAAAGATTTTTGGTGATGTTAAATTAGCAAATGTCATTTTAAAATTATCATTGCTATTTAGGGTGCTTTCAAATAAAACATCTTCACCAGTAATATATGCTAACTGATTTACTAAGCAACACTCTAAAGGATAATAAGAAGGACTAGTAGTCTCAAAGCTTATACCAAAATATTTTACATATTCTTTAGGGATACCATTTATTTTAGAGGACATAAGTTGAACAGATGCTTCATTTAGACCCAAGCCATATATCTTAAATTCTGTATAATCACAAAGTCCCATTCTAATCAAATAATTCTTCTTATCTTTTATTTCTTGAATGTAATGAATACATTCATGTATTGCAAATTCCTCTAAATCCTCATCAGGAATATGAACATTAAAATAAATAGATGTATTTTTATAAAAATAATTAGCTTCTGCCATACCTTCAGGCATCTTGGCTTTAAACATATTTAATCTAGAAAGCTTTATAAATAATTCATTTTGATTAAGACCATATTTTGGAAAAGCTTCACATATTTTTATGGACACAGTTCTTGCAATTGAATTAATTCTTAAAGTATCTATTTTTTCTATAACTTCAATTCCATCCTTTTTTAAATCTGATTCTATATTCATCTATAATTCTCCTTAATATCATCTAACAATATTATACTATAAAAAATATAATGATATATTTCAGAAGTATTAAATATTAATTACACTTTAATGACAAAAAATAAAAAAATTCGATTTTAAAACATAGTAATACAAGTGCTTTAGATATGATTTGTCGAAATTTGTCTATGAGTTTTTCTTGACATATAAATTCTATCAAGATATAATAACTAACACAATTAATATTATAATATTAAAAAAATAGAAAGGAGGAAACAAAAATAGAAAACTTAAAAGAAAATGAAATATTATTGGAACTATACAAAGGACAAAAAGAAATAAAAGAACAATTAAAAGTAATACCAGAAATGCAAGAACAAATAAAAGAGATAAAGCAAGAACTAAAAGAAATACCGAAAATCAAAGAAGAACTACACAGAATTAGCGGGGCAGTAGCTAGAATAGAAGTTGAACACGGAGAAAAATTAGCTATGTTATTCGATGCATTTACAGTCCACTCTGAAAAGTTAGATTTTCATGAAAAAAGAATCAGCTCTTGTGAAAATCAAATAGAAAAACAAGATGATCAAATATATTATTTAAAATCTAAAGTTCAGGGTTTATAAAAGCCTATTAGAACTTAAATAAAATATAAATTCTAATAGGCCCTAATATTATTTTACAACAATATTATAAATTTTATTTTTAATATAAATTTCTTTCACAATTGTTTTACCATCTAATTTAGAATCAATTGCTTTATGAACTTTTTCTTTAACAGAACTTTCATCTTCATTTAAACTAATTTTTATTGTAGATTTCAATTTTCCATTAAACTGAATTGGTAAAGTAATAGTATCACTAGTAGTCTTTGAATCATCATATTCAGGCCACTTTTCATAAGAAATAGTATTGTTATGACCTAAAATGTTCCATAATTCTTCAGTAATGTGAGGAGCAACTGGATTTAATAATTTTAAAAATCCTTCGGCATATTCTTTAGGGAATATATCTTCTTTATTTACACTATTTACAAAAATCATCATTTGAGAAATAGCAGTATTAAAATTCATGGTTTCATAGTCATTTGTTACCTTTTTAACAGTATAATTATATACTAGTTCCAAATTATCATTGGGTTCATCTTTTATTTTATTAGATTCAGTATATAATCTCCAAACTCTATCTAAGAATTTTTTAGAGCCATCAATTCCATTTGGATCCCAAGGCTTTGCACTATCAATAGGCCCCATAAACATTTCATATACTCTTAAACTATCTGCACCATATTGTTTAACCATATCATCAGGATTAATAACATTTCCTTTTGATTTGCTCATTTTTTCACCATTTGTACCTAAAATCATACCTTGATGACGAAGTTTTGCAAATGGTTCTTTAACAGGAACATATCCTTTATTATATAAATAATTATTCCAAAATCTAGAATATAATAAATGTCCTACTGCATGTTCTGGACCGCCTACATATAAGTCTACTGGCATCCAATATTCAAGTAATTTTTTATTAGCAAATTCATCATTATTTTTTGGGTCAATATATCTTAAGAAATACCAACTAGATCCTGCACTTCCTGGCATTGTACTAGTTTCTCTTTTAACTGATTTACCTTCAAAGTTTGTATTAATCCAATCAGTTGCTTTATCTAAAGGAGAAGCACCAGATTTAGATGGAGCATAATCTTCTAATTCTGGTAATACTAAAGGTAACTCAGAATCAGCTAAAGCTTTCATTTCATCATCTAAATAAACAATTGGAATTGGCTCGCCCCAATAACGTTGTCTTGCAAATATCCATTCACGAAGCTTATAATTTACCTTTTTTGTTCCAACTTTATTTTCCTCTAACCATTCAATAATTTTAGAAATAGCATCTTCTTTATTTAATCCATCTAAGAAACTAGAGTTGATATGTAATCCATCTCCTGTAAATGCTTCAGTTTCAATATTTCCACCTTCTAATACAGGGATTATATCAATGTCAAACTTAGTTGCAAATTCATAATCTCTTTGATCATGAGCTGGAACAGCCATAATGCATCCTGTTCCATAAGTTGATAAAACATAATCAGAAATCCAAATAGGAATTTCTTTTCCATTTACAGGGTTGATAGCATAACTACCAGTAAATACACCTGTTTTTTCTTTGTTTAATTCAGTTCTTTCTAAATCAGATTTAGAAGCGGCTAGTATTTTGTAATCATTAACAGATTGTTTTTGTTCAGCCGAGGTAATTTTGTCTACTAAATCAAGTTCAGGAGCTAAAACACAGTATGTTGCACCGAACAAAGTATCAGGTCTTGTAGTAAATACTGTAAAATCAAGGTTATCAGAATTTGCAACTTCGAATTTTACCTCTGCACCTTCAGATTTTCCAATCCAATTTCTTTGAATTTCTTTAGTGGATTCAGGCCAATCTAAGTCATCTAACCCATCTAATAAGATATCTGCATATTTTGGTATATCTAGTACCCATTGTTTCATATTTTTACGAACAACAGGAAAATCCCCTCTTTCACTTCTACCATTTATAACTTCATCATTAGATAAAACGCATCCTAATCCTTCACACCAGTTAACAGGCATTTCAACTAATTTAGCTAATCCATCTTCATATAATTTTTTGAAAATCCATTGAGTCCATTTGTAATAGTTTGGATCACAAGTAGAAATTTCCTTATCCCAGTCAAAAGATAGACCAAGCATTTTTAATTGTTTTTTAAATGTTTCTATATTTTGTTTTGTAAATCCAGCTGGATGATTTCCTGTTTTAATAGCATATTGTTCAGCAGGTAAACCAAAAGCATCCCAACCCATTGGATGTAAAACATTATATCCTTGCATTCTCTTCATTCTAGATACAATATCAGTTGCTGTATATCCTTCTGGATGTCCAACATGAAGACCTTGGCCAGATGGGTAAGGAAACATATCTAAAGCATAAAATTTAGGTTTAGAAAAATCCCAAACATCAGTAAAAAATGTTTTATTTTCATCCCAATAATTTTGCCATTTTCTTTCAATTTCATTAAATCTATATTCCATAAATAAATACTCCTTTCAGAATCCTTTTCTAATTTATGGTATTATATAACAAAGAACCCAAAAATTCAAGAGAAATAAAGCTTTTTAGTAAACTTGCACAAAAAAATAAAAAATGATACAATTTCAAACGAGGTATAAAAATGATAGATATAACAAAGGCAAAAATAGAATTTAAAAAATTTATAGAAAACTACGATAATACTAACAATAGAATTAAAGTGAAAATTGCACATACTTATAGAGTATCAGAAAATTCTCTAAAAATTGCACAAGAATTAAATTTAAGTGAAGAACAACAAAATTTAGCCAGATTAATAGGATTATTACATGACATAGGTAGATTTGAACAAATAAAGATTTACAATACATATCTAGATTCAAAAAGTATAGACCATGCAGAACAAGGATTAATTACTTTATTTGATGAAGGTCATATTAGAGATTTTATTAAAGAAGATACTTATGATAAAATTATATACAAGGCAATAAAAAATCATAATAAATACAAAATAGAAGAATGTATGAATGAAATAGAATTATTACATTCTAAAATAATTCGTGATGCGGATAAGTTAGATATATATCATATTGTAACAACAGAAGATTTAAAAAATGCAGTGAATTTTGAAAGTAGTAATATAGCAGAAGAACAATTAAGTCAAAATGTATATGAGAAATTTTTAAAAGAAGAATTAGTTCCATATGAAAATATGAAAAGTAATATAGACCAAATGGTAGTATGGATTGGATATATATATGATATAAATTATAAAGAAAGCCTAAAAATAATAAAACAAAATAGATATATAGATAAAATAGTAGAAAGAGTAAAATACCAAGATATAGAAACTAAAAAAAGAATGAGAGAAATACAAGAGTTTGCAAATAGATATATTGGAGAAAAAATAAAATAAAGGATGATAAAATTGGGCAAGAAACTATTAATAACAGAAAAGCCATCAGTTGCAATGGAATTTGCAAAAGCATTAAAAATTACAACTAATAGAAAAAATGGATATTTAGAATCAAATGAATGGATAATTACTTGGTGTGTAGGACATTTAGTAACTATGAGCTATCCAGAAAAATATGATAAAAATTTAAAATTTTGGAGATTGGATACATTACCATTTATTCCAACTCAGTGGAAATATGAAACTATTCCAGCTGTACAAAATCAATTTAATATAATAAAGCAATTAATGCAAAGAGAAGATATTGAAGAAATTTATAATGCTGGAGACTCGGGACGAGAGGGAGAGTATATACAAAGATTAGTGTTTATGATGGCTAAACCAAATCCTAAAGCTAGAATGAAAAGAGTATGGATTGACTCTCAAACAGAAGAAGAAATTGTAAGAGGTATAAAAGAAGCAAAAGACTTATCAGAATATGATAGTTTATCTGATAGTGCATATTTAAGAGCTAAAGAGGACTATTTAATTGGAATTAATTTTTCAAGATTATTATCAATAATATATGGAAAGACACTTGCAAATAAGATAAATGAAGAAAGGGCCTCAATTTCAGTAGGACGTGTTATGACCTGCGTTCTGGGAATGATAGTTTCAAGAGAAAGAGAAATAAGAAATTTTATAAAAACAAAATATTATAAAGTAATTGGAGAATTCGGTGATAATAATGCATCATTTAAGGCAGAATGGAAAGTAAATGAAAAATCAAAAATGTTTGAGTCACCAAAGCTTTATAATGAATCAGGGTTCAAAAAAGAGGAAGAAGCTAAACAATTTATTAGTAGCCTACAAGATAAAAAAGCAAAAATTATAAATCTAAAAAAATCAAAACAAAAAGAAAATGCACCATTATTATTTAACTTAGCAGAAATACAAAATGAATGTACAAAAAGGTTTAAAATAAAACCAGATGAAACTTTAGAGATTATACAAAATTTATATGAGAAAAAGCTTGTTACATATCCAAGGACTGATGCAAGAGTATTATCAACTGCAGTTGCCAAAGAAATAACTAAAAATTTAAATGGAATCGCAAGGGGATTTAAAGATGAAGAAGTTCAAGGATATATAACGAAAATGGTAAAGGAAAAATATTCTACAAATTTAATAAAAACAAAATATGTAAATGATAGTAAAATAACAGATCACTATGCAATAATACCAACAGGACAAGGATATGAAAATTTAAATCAATTACCAGAATTACAAAAACAAGTATATAAATTAATAGTAAAAAGATTCATTGCTATTTTTTATCCACCAGCAGAATATAGTAAAATACAAGTAACAATTGAAGTAGAAGAAGCAATAGAAAATAATAAGACTATAGAGACCTTTTTTACTAGTGGAAAAGTTTGTGTAAAACAAGGATTTTTAGAAATATTGAGACCAAATGAAAAAAACAATAAAAAGTCCACAGAAGATAACAAAAATGTGGAAAATAATAACCAAAAAGAGGACAAACAAGCAGATTTAGAGATATTAAAAAACTTGAAAAAGGGACAAGAAGTAGAGGCTAAAAACTTTGAACTAAAAGAAGCGGAAACTTCACCACCAACTAGATATAATTCAGGTTCTATTATCCTTGCTATGGAAAATGCGGGAAAACTAATAGAAGAAGAGGAATTAAGAGAGCAAATAAAAGGTGCAGGTATTGGAACAAGCGCAACAAGAGCTGAAATTATGAAAAAACTTGAAAAGATAAAATATATTGAGGTAAATAACAAAACTCAAATTATAACCCCAACTTTAAAAGGGGAGACTATATATGATATTGTATATACTTCTATGCCAGATATATTAAATCCAAAATTAACAGCAAGTTGGGAAAAGGGATTAGATATGGTAGCAAAAAAACAGATTAAACCAGATGAATTTATGGGAAAATTAGATAAATATATTCGTTCTAAATTTGATAAATTGGTTATAAAAATGTAAAAGAAAAGAAGGAATGAGCTATAAGCTAGCTATTCCTTCTTAAAAGCTGGAGTTTAGAAACTAGTCAATTCAATAGTATGCTTTTTCAGATTAAGGCATACCCGCTCAGCACTACCATTTGCAACAAATAATTCATGTTCTAATTTTCCTTCATCAATAAGCTCTATTGCTAATTTTTCAACTTCTGATTTATCAGAAGAATCACGAGCAATAGAACGAGCTTTACGTAAAGGAATATTAGAAGCATTATCGATTGCCTGTTCCATTTTTTCTATAATGTCTTGATTTGGACGAGCAATACTATAGGTTTTTAAGTAGAAAGTTCCTAATTTTGTATTCATTGTAATACCTCCATTTTTCCTCGAATGCAACAAAATTAAAATGCTACACATATATATTAACATAAAATAGGATTAAATGCAAATTTAATATATAAATAGAAAAAATACTATTCTATTTAAAGAATAGTATTTTTTAGACTAGTGTTTAAGTATTAGACTTTTTATCTATACTTCCTAAAATTTTTTCTTTAGCTTTTTTGCAAGCTGCACAAGAATTGCAAACTAGTCCTTCTTGTTTTTTTTGAGTTCCATCACACTCTTGAAAATTATACCCATTTGGGCATCCTGGTTGATTAAACATTAAGTTCCTTTCTGCCTCAATGAATTTTTATTGAGGTCTTTGCTGCTAATTTACGTTACAAATATATTATATCATAATTAACATAAATAATCAAGCAATATAAAAATAAAGGAAATAAAGGAAAATAACAATTAGGGCTTTAAATTATATAAAAAATATAGTATAATGAATAACAAATAAAAATCTAACATAGTTTTTTGTGAATTAGGAGAAAAACATGAATACCATATTAGGAGAATTAGGTAAATCAACCAAATTTATAGATTTACTAAAACAAATAGAAAACAAACAAAGTCCGATAGCAATATCGGGCTTAACTGACGTGGGAATGGTACAAGTTGGAACTGCTATAAATGAATTTGGAAAAAAACCAATTTGTATAATTACATATAATGAAATACAAGCAAAAAAGATTTATGAAGATATTAAATGTTTTACAGATAAAGTAATATTTTTTCCAAAAAAAGAAGTTGTGACTTATGATTATATTGCAGAAAGTAAGGAATTACCATACCAAAGAATTGAGGCATTAAACGAAATTATATCAAAAAAGAATTTAATCATCATAACTACTATAGAAGCTATAATGCAAAAGATACCTTCAAGGGAGACTTTATATAAAAATGAACTTAAATTTAAAGTAGGAGAGTCATATAAGTTAGAAGAAATAAAACAAAAATTAGTGAATTTAGGATATACAAGATATGAACTTATTGAAGGAAGAGGTCAATTTAGTGTAAGAGGAGGAATTTTAGATATCTCCATAAATGAAACTATGGGAATTAGAATTGAGTTTTGGGGAGATGAAGTAGACTCAATTAGAAACTTCAATATTTCAAGCCAAAGGTCAATTAATACATTAGAAAAAGCAACAATATATCCAGCACATGAATATATTTTAGAAAACAATATTGAAAAAGTCTGTAAAAAAATAGAGAAGATAGCAGAAAGTAAAAATCAAAAAGAAATTATACAAGAAGATATAGAACAAATAAAAGCAGGAAATTATATAAGTAAGATAGATAAATATATGGATTGTTTCTATGAAAAACAAGAAACTGTTATTGATTATTTAAATAACAATTATAATATATTTATTGATGAAATAGGGAAAATAAATCAAAGAGCAAAAAATATTATACAAGATAATAAAAATTTAATAAACGCATTAATTGAAAAAGAAAAAATTGTACCACAAGCAATATTAAACATTTACAATTTCGAGGAAATTGAAACAATATTAAATAAAAAGCAACTGATATATATTTATAAACAAGATACTCGGAAGTACAATAGAATCAGAAAAATACAAATTTAATTATAGAGAAATTAATTATTATAAAAGTGAAATTGAAAATCTATTTAAAGAATTAAAAAAATCTATAAAAGATAAGAAGAAAATATATTTACTTGTAGATACTAAGGAAAAAGCAAAGAAATTACAAAAAATTTTAGAAGAACAAGAAATTATTTGTAAAATAGAAGAAAAACTAAATCAAACTATTATAGTCAAATCAAGTGAAAGTATAGTTACAATTGGAATGGGAAAACTATCATCTGGATTTGAATGCTATGATTTAAATGAGATTGTAATCTCTGCAGATGAATTAATAAATGGAGAAAAAAGAAGAAAAAAAATTGTACATTCTGAGTTTAAAGAAGGCGAAAAAATAGTATTTGCTGACCTGAGAATAGGAGATTATGTTGTACATAAAAAATATGGAATTGGTATATATATTGGAGTAAATACAATTAAGGCTGATGGAATGATAAAAGACTATATAAAAATTAAATATAAAAATGATGATATTTTATACATTCCTACAAATGACTTAGATTCAATTAGAAAATATATAGGTGGAGATAGAATACAGCCTAAAGTAAATAAATTAGGTAGCAAAGAATGGGAAAATACAAAAGCCAAAGTAAAGAAAAATTTAAGAGAAGTAGCAAAAGAGTTAATTGAATTATATGCAAAAAGGGAGAAAATACAAGGATATGCTTTTAGTAAAGATACTGAGTGGCAAAATCAATTTGAAGCAAGTTTTCCATATCAAGAAACAGATGACCAACTAAGATGTATTGAAGAAGTAAAAAAAGATATGGAATTAAATAAGCCAATGGATAGGCTGCTTTGTGGAGATGTCGGATATGGAAAAACAGAAGTTGCGATAAGAGCAGCATTTAAAGCAGTAATGGACCAAAAGCAAGTAGCATATCTAGTTCCAACAACAGTTTTGGCAGAACAACAATATGAAGAATTCAAAAATAGAATGAGTGAATTTGCAATAAAAGTTGAAATTTTAAATAGGTTTAAAAGCAAAAAATATCAAGATGAAGTAGTAAAAAAATTAAAACTTGGAGAAGTAGATGTAGTAATTGGAACACATAGATTATTAAGTAAAGATATAGAATTTAAAGATTTAGGATTATTAATAATAGATGAAGAACACCGATTTGGGGTAAAAGATAAAGAAAAGATAAAACAATATAAATCAAATATTGATGTTTTGACAATGACAGCAACACCAATACCAAGAACTATGCATATGTCAATAGTTGGAGTAAGGGATATGTCTGTTATTTATGAACCGCCACAAAATAGGAGGCCTGTTCAAACCTATGTATTAGAATATGATGCAGAAGTAGTAAAAGAAGCAATTATAAAAGAACTAGAAAGAGGAGGTCAAGTATTCTATTTATTCAATAATGTACAAGGAATAGAAAAAAAGGCAATAGATATATCGAAATCAATACCAGAAGCAAATGTAGTATATGCACATGGACAAATGACAGGGGCAAAAATTGAAGATATCATGAAAGAATTTATAGAAGGAAAAAGTAATGTATTAGTATGTACAACAATACTGGAATCTGGAATAGATATACCAAATGCAAATACTATAATTGTAGAAAATGCTGATAGAATGGGGCTAGCTTCATTATATCAAATACGTGGAAGAGTTGGTAGATCTGATAAACAAGCATATGCATATATAACATATAAAAAAGATAAATTATTATCTGAAGTAGCAGATAAAAGATTAAAAGCAATAAAAGAATTTACTGATTTCGGTTCAGGATTTAAAATAGCGATGAGAGACTTAGAAATAAGAGGGGCAGGAAGCTTGCTAGGTGAAATACAATCAGGACATTTAGAACAAGTAGGATACGATACATATTGTAATTTACTAGATGAAGTAGTAAAAGAAATGAAAGGTATTGAAATAAAACCAGAAATAGATATTCAAATAGATTTGAATGTAACAAGTTATATACCAGATGAATATATTTCTGATTCTAATCAAAAAATAGAAGTATATCAAAATATAGCTTTATGTAGAAAAGAAGAAGATATACAAAATGTTATTGATGAAATAATAGATAGGTTTGGAAATATGCCAGCAGAATTAGAAAATTTAATAGACATAGCAAGAATAAAATATTTAGCAAAGGCATTATCTATTACAAAAATTGCAAGTAGGAAAACAGCAGTGGTATTTACATTTGAGCAAAATAACTTTGAAATAGATATAGCATATTTAGTAAAACAATATGGAAATAAAATTAAATTTTCAAATGGAATAAAACCAATGATAACATTAGAAATAGGGTCAAATAATGAAAGACAGATATTAAATGATGTAACAGAATTCCTTAAAGGTTGCCAATAGAGACAATTTTTTGGGCAACTTCTGAAAATAGAAAAAACATATATTAAAAAAAATTTACTAAAAAATAAAAATAAACTATTGACTTAATTTAATCATAATTATATAATTCTTATACGAAGTAAGAGAGTTAACAAGGAATAGTGGCTATCATCTCTAAGTTCAAAAGACAAGGAGGTGATGCTATATGATAAATATATCATTAACCGATTTAGCAAGATATGCAAATCCAGAAGAACCCAAAATACCAGTACAATCATGGATGAGAAATAAAGATGTTATATCATATTTAGGATTATGGGAAAAACTTAACAATGAAAATTTCAAAGGTCACGAATTCGAGACCTTTGAGAATGAAGCTGGGAAACATAGCTTTTATATGTCTCCACAAAAATGGATAAAAGAAACAAATGCTATTGGTATTATATCAAAGTCTGGAAACAATGGAGGAACATTTGCACATAGTGATATAGCTTTTGAATTTGCGAGTTGGTTATCTCCAGAATTTAAGTTATATTTAATTCAAGAATTTGAAAGGCTAAAAAAGAATGAATCATATCAATATAAAATTGAATGGCAAGCTAATAGAGTATTATCAAAGGTAAATTATCTAGTACATACTGATGCTATAAGAATAAACATAGTTCCAGTTTTAACAGAAGAACAAAAGAGATATGCTTATGCCGAAGAAGCAGATGTATTAAATGTTGCACTATTTGGAATGACAGCTAAACAATGGAGAACACAAAATCCAGAATTAGCGGAAAAAGGGAATATGAGAGATTATACCGATTTACTTCATCTAGTTATTTTAAGTAATTTAGAAAATACAAATGCAGAATTAATAAATGCAGGAATAACACAAAATGAAAGATTAATAAAATTAAATGAATCAGCAAGAAGGCAAATGAGAGTTTTAAAAAATAACAAAGGAATAAAGGAATTGAAAAATTTAGAAAAGTAAATAAATAAAAACAATATATTGGAAATTAAAGATAAAAGTAAAAAAGAATAAATAAAAATATTAAAATCTAGTAATAATACAAGTATAGAAAATAAAGACTTAAATAAAGTAGATAAGGAGAATATTTATGCAAAAGATTTCAAGTAAAGATAATGAATTTATCAAACATATAAAAAAGTTAAAAGACAAGAAATATAGAGATTTAAGCAATGAATATATAATTGAAGGAATAAAACTAGTAGGAGAGGCTATACAAGAAAATGCGAACATAAAACAAATAATTATATGTGAAGAGTGTGAAAAAGCAGAAAATATATCAAAGGAATTAATGTATGAAATAGCAAAAGAAGAATGCATATATGTAACTGAAAAAGTGTTTAAATATATTTCAGAAGTATCAACTCCACAAGGGATTTTGGCTATTATAGAAAAGAATAATAATGAAAAAGAAATTGATTATTCACAAGATATTATTGTAGCATTAGATGATGTTCAAGACCCAGGGAATTTAGGAACAATATTAAGAACTGTAGATAGTATTGGATTAAATCAAATATTAGTATCTAAGGGAACAGCAGATGCATATAATCCTAAAGTTGTACGTTCTACAATGGGAGCAATTTTTAGAGTTAAGATAGTAGAATGTGAGGATTTAGAAAAAACATTAAAAGAAGTTAAAAAACATAAATTTAAAGTAGTAGTATCTTCATTACAGACAAATAATACTATTTATGATATTGATTATAAAAAGAAAGTGATAATAATAGGAAATGAAGCTAATGGAGTTGAACAACATATTCAAAAAATGGCAGATGAGAAAATAAAAATACCTATGATTGGAAAAACAGAAAGTTTGAATGCCTCAGTAGCTACAGGAATTATTTTGTATGAATATGTAAGGCAGAAATTAAAGAAATAAAGAAACAGGCTTTATGAACTATACTTCAAAAGTAGAGTTCAATAAAAAGAGAGATAATAAACTTAAATAAGTTTACTATCTCTTTATCTTTATTCATTTATGCCTCAATTTATTATTTGAAATTTTCAGGATTTAAACCTAATAAGTCTGGATGAACAAAGATACCGTCTTTTCTTATTAGTATATCATCAAAATAAATCTCACCACCACCAAATTCAGGTGTTTGAATACATACTAAATCCCAATGAATAGAAGATTTATTTCCATTAGGAGCTTCGTCATAACAATTGCCAGGGGTTAAATGAAAAGAACCAGAAATCTTTTCATCAAATAAAATATCTTTCATTGGAAAAGTTACAAAAGGATTTACCCCAAGTGAAAACTCTCCTATATATCTAGCTCCTTCATCTGTATCAAGAATGTCATTAAGTAATTTAGTGTTATTAGATGTTGCATTAACAATTTTCCCATCTTTAAAATCAAATTTAATATTCTCAAATGTAAATCCATTCATAATACTAGGAGCATTATAAGTAATAGTACCATTAATAGAGTTTTTTACTGGAGCAGTATATACTTCACCATCTGGAATATTGCATTCACCAGAACAAGGAATTACATTTATATCTTTTATTGAGAAGGAAAGATTAGTTTCTGGCCCAATAATTTTAACAGAGTTAGTATTTTTCATAAGATTTACTAAAGGCTCCATTGCTTTATTTAATTGTTTATAATCCATTGTACATACATCAAAATAAAAATCTTCAAAGCTTGCAGTGCTCATGTTTGCTGCTTGTGCAAAATTAGGTGTAGGATATCGTAAAACGACCCATTTAGTATTATTTACTCTTTCTTCAGAGTGAACTGGAAAATTATACAATTTTTCATAAATAGCCATTTTTTCAGAAGGGACATCAGACAATTCAGTTAAATTATCATCACAACGAATACTAATAAAGCAGTCCATTTGTTTCATTTCTAGTAAAGCTAATTCACCCATAATCTTAATTTGCTCTTCGTTGCAGTGTAATAAAATCTCTCTAAGAAACTTTGAATTCATACAATGTAAAAATGGAACACCTCCAGCTTGATAAATTGTACGAATAAGTTGTTGAACTAAAGTATCAGCACCAGAACCTTTATATTCGATATATACTTTTTCACCAGGTTGAAGTTGAATAGAATGATGAACTAAAGTTTCTGATAATTTTGTAATTTTTGAATCCATAATAATTACCTCCTAAAATTTTATAAAATACATAATTAAAATCATAATGCTATATTAGCACACAAGTTTAATAAAAGCAATAATAAAATAAATGTAAATGAAAAGATATAGCTATTTGTTTTTCATAATTAATATGTTATAATAAAATTCAAAAAGAAAGAAGGAATGAAATTGAAGGTAAATATTGTAATGGTAGAGCCAGAAATACCACAAAATACAGGAAATATAGCAAGAACATGTGCAGCAACAGGAGCAAAGTTACATTTAGTGTATCCATTAGGATTTGATATATCTGAAAAGGCAGTAAAAAGAGCAGGACTAGATTATTGGGACAAATTAGAAATTGAAGAACATGAATCATTTGAAAAATTCTTAGAAAAATATAAACCGGAAGATAATAACATGTTTTTTGTAACAACAAAAGGAAAGCATGTATATTCTGAACCAAATTATAGCAAAATGGATGAAGTGTTTTTACTATTTGGTAAAGAAACAAAAGGATTACCAGAAGATATATTATTAAAATATATAGATAAAACAATAAGAATACCAATGAGACCAACTCTAAGATCATTAAATTTATCAAATTCTGTATCTATTGTTGTATATGATGTATTAAGACAAAAGAACTTTGAAGAATTAGAGGAGATTAGTTCATATTTTGAATAAGAAAGATGGAAAAAGTTGTAAAACTACTTGCAATTTTTTCCATTTTATGATTTAATATAAAAAGAATTAATTGTATATTTTAAAATCAATTTAAGTAAGACCAAATAATAATCAAAAAAGATTTAATAGGAATAAGTTTTAATCAAGATTAAATTCAAAAGATTTCAAAAAAGAAAAATGAATAGAGAAAGAAGGGATTAATAAAATAATATTGCTATATTTACTATAAAATAAATATTGACATACAAATAAAAAAGAGGTTATAATAAGAAGGAGGAAGATTATTGAAAATATTCTCTTACAATGAATATATAAAATGTATACATACTCTAAGGCTAAATGCAGTTCTACAACTAGCAGAAGAAAATTCAAGTTATAATATAAAGAAAAAAACTACTCATAATAAACATGATAAACTTATGAAAAGTATTTTAAGAAATAAAAAAGAAATAAGTAATCTTATAAACCAATTTTTAGAACCAAAAGAATTAATAAAGGAAGAAAATTTAATAAGATATACTAATAGTTATATAAGTAAAAAATATAAATCAAAAGAAGCAGATATTGTATATAAGCTAAAGGATAAAGAAATATATTTTTTAATTGAACATCAATCGAGTATAGATAGCAGTATGCCATATAGAATATTAAACTACTGCATAGATATTATACAAGAATGGTGTAAAAGTAATAGAAATAAAAAAATGATTAAATATCCAATAGTAGTACCAATAGTAATATATACTGGGGATACAAAATGGAGGGTACAAACTAATTTTAAAGATAGGCAAATAAGTACAAGAGTGTTTGAAAGATATAAAATTAATTTAGAATATAACCTAATTGATGTTAATAAGCTATCAACGAATATGTTATTAAAAAGTAAGAGTATGTTTGGATATGGAATGCTAATAGAAAAGTCTAAAAATAAAGAGGATTTAAGAAACAATATAAATTTAATCATAAGACAGACAGAAAATAAATATGAACTAGAAGAATTATCAGATATAATAAATTACATATTAAATGATATATTAGAAGAAACAGAACAAGAAGATTTATTAAACAAAATATATAGAAAGGTGGGTGAAAATTCTATGAGTACTTTATATGATAGATTATTAGCAGAAACTAAAAATACATTAAAACAAGGAAGAATGGAAGGAATAATGAGTATAATAAAAAATATGTTATCTATGAATTTTGATGATCAAACAATACTTAAGGCAACAAACGTAAAAAAAGAAGAATTAGAAAAAATAAAAAGTGAGATGAAAGTAGGATAAAATAATAATAAAAGGAGCAAATTAAGAAGATTTTAGTTCTTAAATTTGTTCCTTTTATTGTACTTTAATAAATTAATAGATAAGAACCAAACATTATTGTTTTACATAAAATATATTAATATTAATTATACGAGGAGGAACAATATGGAAAAAATACTAGAAGTAAAAAATATTAGTAAAAAATATCAAAATAAAAATGGCGAAACAGTTGCTATTAAAAATGTAAATTTTAAAGTGAGAAAAGGAGAATTTGTTAGTATTATAGGGCCAAGTGGATGTGGTAAATCTACACTTCTTTCAATAATTGCAGGATTAGAAGAAAAAACAGAAGGAGAAATATACATAGAAAATGAAAATGTAGAAGGTATTTCTCCTAAGGTTGGATATATGTTACAAAGAGACTGTTTGTTAGAATGGAGAACTATTTGGGATAATACTATGTTTGGATTAGAAGTAAAAGGGAAGAATGATAAAGAAAATAAAAAATATGTAGAAGACTTACTTAAAAAATATAATTTATATGAATTTAAAGATAAATATCCATCAGAGCTTTCAGGAGGAATGAGACAAAGGGTAGCATTAATTAGAACACTTGCAGTAAAGCCAAAGATATTATTATTAGATGAAGCTTTTTCTGCATTAGATTACCAAACTAGAATAATGGTAACAAATGATATATATTCAATATTAAAAAAAGAAAATATAACTGCTGTTATAGTAACTCATGATATATCTGAAGCGATTAGTATGTCAGATAGAGTATTAGTATTAACAAAAAGACCAGGAACAATAAAAGATATACACAAAATTGATTTTGATATTAAAAATAGAAATCCTATAAACTGTAGAGAAAGTCCTAAGTTTAGTCAATATTTTAATACATTATGGAAGGAGCTGGGAGTAGATGAATAAAATTATGATTTCAGATGAAAGAAGAAAATATTTGAAAAAAATTAAAAGAGAAAAATGGCTAGTATTAATAGCACAAATATCAATACTTATAGGATTTTTACTAATATGGGAAATTCTTGCTAATAAAAATATAATAGATAGTTTTATAACTAGTCAACCAAGTAGAATATTTAATACATTTATAAATCTAGGATCAAATGATTTATTGAAACATATATGGGTTACAACATATGAGACTATAATAGGATTTGGGCTTGGTACAATACTTGGAATAATTATTGCGATAATTTTGTGGTGGTCTAATTTTTTATCAAAAGTGGCTGAACCATATTTAGTTGTGTTAAATAGTTTGCCAAAAGTAGCATTACGGACCAATTATAATAATATGGGTAGGAGCAGGTACACCAGCAATTATAACAATGGCGATTTTTATATCTTTAATAGTTACAATTTTAGAAAATCTAAATGGATTTATAAAAACAGATAAAGAAATAATAAAAATGGGAAAAACATTTAAAGCAAGTAAGTTTCAAATATTAACTAAGATTATAATACCAGCAAATATTTCAACATTTATAAATTCATTAAAAGTAAATATAGGACTTTCATTAGTAGGTGTAATATCTGGAGAATTTCTAGTGTCAAAAGCAGGGCTAGGATATTTAATAGTATATGGAGGTCAAGTGTTTAAATTAGATTTAGTAATGACAAGTATAATTATATTAGGAATATTAGCAGGAATAATGTATGCAGTAGTATTATTACTTGAAAAGTTTATATTAAAAACTAAATAAGAAAAATGTAAAAACTATTTACTATTATATATAATAATAGGTCAATTTTTATAAAATAAGATAATGTCTACAGTAGTTATAGTGGACATTATTTTTATTTTATAAAATTCACATATTTATATAATAAACATAAAATATACAAAATAAAGAAGGAGGGATTTTATGAAGAAAAAAACAATTATTTCAATTGCCATTGTATTACTAATAGTAGCATTAACAATGATATTAATAGTTGCAAAAAATCAGACAAAAGCAAATAAGGAAGAAGTCAAAACAATAAAAGTAAATGAAGTAACTCGTTCTGTTTTTTATGCACCACAATATGTTGCAATAAATAATGGATACTTCAAAGAAAATGGAATTGAAATAGAACTTACAACAGGGCAAGGAGCAGACGCTGTAATGACAGCAGTACTTAGTAATCAATGCGATATAGGATTTGCAGGACCAGAAGCTTCAATATATGTATATAATGAAGGGAAAGAAGACTATGCAGAAGTATTCGCACAACTAACAAAAAGAGATGGATCATTTTTAGTATCAAAAACAAATACAGATAATTTTAAATGGGAAGATTTAAAAGGAAAAACAGTAATACCAGGAAGAAAAGGTGGAGTGCCATATATGACACTAGAATACGTACTTAAACAAAAAGGTTTAAACCCACAAACTGATTTGATATTAGATGACAGCATAAAATTCGATTTAATGGCAGGAGCTTTTACATCTGGAGATGCTGAGTATGTTACATTATTTGAACCAACAGCTTCTTTAACACAAGAACAAGGAAAAGGATATGTTGTAGCATCAGTAGGAGAAGCAGCAGGAGAAATTCCATATACTGCATATTTTGCAAAGAAAAGTTATATACAAGGAAATGAAAATATAATACAAGGATTTACAAATGCAATATATGAAGGTCAAAAATGGGTAAAAGAACATAAAAGTGAAGAAATAGCGGAAGTAATTAAAGATTTCTTCCCAGATACAAATGTAGATTTGTTAGCAAAAGCAATACAAAGTTATAAAGATATTGATGCATGGAATGATACACCAATATTAAAAGAAGAAGCATTTAATAGATTACAAGAAGTAATGACAATGGCAGGAGAATTAAAAGAAAAAGCTCCATATAATAAGATTATTAATAATAAATATGCTGAAAATGCAATAAAATAAAAATTAATAAAACTATAATTATATTGAATGAATTCAACAAAAAAACCAATATTTGTTGAATTCATTCAATAAATATGTTATAATCTAATTGATATATGAATATAATATATTAGTTAGAAGGTGGAATAATGGATATAAAACAAAGTTTAGTTACAAATAATTTATGGTGGAAAAATGAAAAAATAAATTCTAAGTTTTTATTAGGAAGAAAAAGAAATGAATTTGAAAGCATTATAAATAGGCTAGATGAAAAAAGAATATTAAGTATCATTGGACCAAGAAGGGTTGGAAAGTCAACATTAATTTATCAAACAATAAACTATTTGTTAGAAGAGAAAAAAATTGATAGAAAAAGAATATTATTATTTAGTGGTGATGATCCAAGTCTGTTTTTTGATGAAAATGATAAGCTATCAGATGTACTAGAAGTATATTTTAATGAAATATTAGAAGAAAATATTTCTAATATAAGCTCAAAAGTATATATTTTTATTGATGAAATTCATTTTATAAAAAATTGGCAAAATTATTTAAAAGTATATTTTGACAGAAAATATAATATAAAATTTATTGTAACTGGGTCTTCATCAATCCATTTGTTTAAAGATGCCAATGAATCTTTACTTGGAAGAATCGAAAATATATATGTATTACCATTAACATTTAATCAATTTATTAATTTTCATAGGACATATGTATCAAAAAAAGACGATATTATTTTGCCAAAGTTTGACTTGGACAATCCTAATCAAAGCTTTAAAGCTTTAGAGGATATTTATTATAATGAAAATTTAAAACTAGATATTCAAAAAGTTTTAAATGAATATATTTTAGTTGGGGGATATCCAGAATATTTTGAAGAGCGAGATATTACTATTTGGCAAAGAAGGCTTGCAGATGATATCATAACAAGAGGAATATACAAAGATATTTTAACCATGTATAATATAAAAAGTCCAGAGATACTTGAAAAATTAATGTATTATATAGCTGATAATGGTTCTCAAACATTTTCATATAGTGGTATGACTGGGAACTTTGGTATAGATACAGTAACTTTAATTAGTTATATCGGATATCTAAAACAAGCTTTTCTAATTAATGTATTAGAAAATTATTCGACGAATATAGGGAAAATAATAAGGTCTAATAAGAAATTAGGTATTTTAGATAATGGTATCCAAAATAGTCTTTTAAAGAGAAAACATATTGATTCAAATAATGCAGGTCATATTGTAGAATCAATGACTGATTTTGACATACGATTACTATGTGAAAAAGAAAATTATAATCAATACTATTATAGAAATTCAGATAAAGAAGAAATTGATATCATTCTAGATAGAAAGATTGATATTATACCTATTGAAATAAAATATACCAATCAGATAGAAACTTCTGATACAAAAGCTATTAAAAAATTTATTAGTAAAAATAAAGATAATAAAGTAGGAAAAACAAAATATGGAATTATAGTTACAAAAAACATCTATAAAAAAGAAGATGACTTATATTATATACCATATTGGTTATTTAATTTATAACAGAAAAAGATAATATCAGTTTATGAAGAGTTTATATGATAAATTCTAATAAATCGATATTATCTTTTTATATTATTGGAAAATTCCTCAAGTTTTCTATAATACATAAAATACATTGTACATAAATTTGTTCATTTAGAATTCATATTCAAAAAAGATAGAATAAATCAAGAATAAGGAGAATACAAGAGAATATATTAATAAAATTTTACATATAGAACAATAATAAACTTTGACAACTATAACTCATAATATTATATTTACCAATAGAAAAAGGAGTGGTAATATGGAAATTGATTATAAACTTATAGGAGAAAGAATAAGGGAAGCAAGAAAAGCAAAAGGATTAACGCAAGAAAGATTATCAGAGGAAATTGATGTTACAATAGCATTTATGAGTAGGATTGAGAGAGGAACATCACAAATTAATTTAAAAAGATTAGCACAAATATCAACAGCTTTAGACATTCCAATAGAAAAATTAATCACAGGAACAGCAACAGCATCAAATAACTATCTAGATAAAGATTTATATAATGTTTTAATACAATGTACACCTGAAAAACAAAGATTAATATATAATATAGCAAAAATGGTAGCAGTATCAAATTTTGTTTAAGTTTGCTTTACAAAAACGAAAAAATAGTATAAACTACATAAATAGAGAAGAAAAAACAAAAGGTGATAATAAATGTATTTAAAAAGACTAGAATTACAAGGATTCAAATCATTCGCAGATAAAACTGTATTGGAGTTTATGCCAGGAATAACAAGTGTAATAGGACCAAATGGTTCAGGAAAAAGTAATATAGCTGATAGCATTAGGTGGATATTAGGAGAGCAAAGTATGAAATCATTAAGAGGAGCAAAATCTTTAGATATCATATTTGCAGGAACACAAAATAGAAAGTCTTTAGGATTTGCTGAAGGCTCTTTAGTATTTGATAATACAGATGGTGCATTGCCAATTGAATATACAGAAGTGACAGTTACAAGAAAAATATATAGAAGTGGAGAAACAGGATACTTTATTAATAAAGTACCATGTAGACTAAAAGACGTATTAGAATTATTCATGGATACAGGAATAGGTAAAGATGGATATTCAATAATTGGACAAGGTAAAATTGATGAAATACTAAGCAATAAATCAGAAGATAGAAGACATATTTTTGAAGAGGCCGCTGGAATTGTAAAATATAGAGTAAGAAAACAAGAATCAGAAAAGAAATTAGAACACACAAAGTTAAACTTACTTAGAATAAATGATATTTTATCAGAAATAGAAACAAATATTGAACCACTAAAAGCTCAGTCTGAAAAGGCAAAAAAATACCTAAATTTAAGAGAAGAATTAAAAAGTATAGAAATAGGATTATTTATCTATAATATTGAGAAATATAAAGTGGATTTAGAAGAAATAGTAAAAGATGAAGAAATCTTTACAAATCAATGTAAAGATGAAGAAGAAAAGCTTGACAGAATAAAAAATCTTAAAGAAGAATTAAAAACACAAATAGATGAAATAACAAATAAAATAGAAGAAATGTCTAATTTAGGATTCGAAAGTCAAAAAGAAATTGAAATGTTAAACTCAGACATAAATGTTGCAAATACTAGAATTCATAATAATATAGAAAATAAAGAAAGATATGAAAAAGAAATAGAAGAACAAGAAGTAAGATTAGAAGAATTACAAGAAGAGATAAAACAAAAAGAAGAGAAAAAAGATAATTTAAAACAAAATAAAGAAAAATTCGAAAAGGAATTAAAAGAAAAAGAAGAAGAATTAGCTAAAATAACAAAAACATTATCAGATAAAGAATTAGAAATAGAAGGATATAAAGTAAAAGTAGAACAAAATATAGATAAAAAATATGAATTACAATCAGAAATTAATACTCAGGATATAAATTATCAAAACGATGAAAAAAGACAAAGACAAGTAAAAAACGAAATAACAAATCATATTTCAGAATTAGATTCAACAAGATTAAAGAAAGATGAGATATCAAAAGAATTCTATGAAATAGACAGTAAAAGAAATAAAGTAGTAAAAGCTTTAGAAGAAATTAATACTAAAAAAGAAGAAGCAGATAAGAAAATAAAAAGTTATGAAAACAGTATAAATGCAAGTATGAGTGAAATGAGAATAAAAGAATCCAAATTAAGATTCCTAATAGAAACTGAAAAAGAGAAAGAAGGATATATAAAAAGTGTAAAATCACTTTTAAAAGACTGTGAAAATATAAAAGAATTAGGAAAAGGAATGCATGGAGTACTTGCAAACATTATAGAAGTACCTGAAGAATATCAAACAGCAATAGAGATGTGTCTTGGAGCAAGCCTTCAAAATATAGTAACAGAAACAGAAGATGATGCAAAAAAATTAGTAGAACATTTAAGAAAAAATAGCTTAGGAAGGGCATCATTTTTACCAATAACATCTGTAAAAGGTAGAAAATTAGACAAAATAAAAGGAAATGAAAAAGGATACATTGGAATAGCATCAGATTTAGTAAAATACAACAAAAAATATGAACAAATTATTCTCAATTTATTAGGAAGAACAGTTGTTGTTGATAATATGAATACAGCTATAAAAGTTGCAAAACAAAATGGATATTCATTTAGAATTATAACTGTAGAAGGAGATGTAATTAATCCTTCTGGAGCAATAACAGGTGGTTCAGTTAGTAAGAAAACAGTTAATATTTTAGGTAGAGGAAGAGAAATAGAAAAACTAGAAAAAGATATTAAAAACCTAAAATCAAAAATAGAAAAATTAGAAAAAGAAAAACAAGAATATGAAAGCTCTATAGAAGATACTTTAGAAGAAGCAATGAGCTTAGAAAAAGAACTTCAAGAAATTGATATAACATATGCAACAGAAAAACAAAAGGTAGTAGCAATTGATGAAAATATAGAAAAAATTGAAAATAGACTTAACAAATTAAAAGAAGAAGATATCAATCTAGAAAAACAAAAACAAGATGCAATATTAAATAAAGAAAATATACAAAGAGAAATTGAAGAATTAACTGAATCAACAGAACAACTTACAAAAATAATCACAGAATTTGCAGAATTAAACAAAGATAATCAAAAATATGTAGATGATTTAAACTTTGATATTACAAATTTAAAAATATCAGTATCATCATTTGATGAAAGTGAAACATCTATAGAAGAAATACAAGAAAGAATTAATTTAGAAATAGAAAATACTAATAAAAGTATTGAAAATAAGAAAAATCAAATAGAACAAATAGCGCAAGACAATTTAGATTTAGAACAATCTATACAAGAAACAAAAGAAAAAATCGAAAAAATCAAAGAGGATGTTAAAAATAGTGGAGATAAGATAGAAGAACTAAAACAAGACAGAATTGACAAAAATCATAAATTATCAAAACAAGAAGAAGAAATCACCAATAAATTTAATGTAATTGAAGAATTAAAAGCTCAAATTGTAAAACTAGATGTAAAAAAGACAAAATTAGAAGATGATATTAATTCAATTATAAATAAAATGTGGGAAGAATATGAATTAACACCAAATAATGTAGAAGATTATAAAAAACCAGAAAATGTAACCTTAACACAAAAAAGAGTAAATAGACTAAGATCAGAAATAAGAGAATTAGGAAGTGTTAACATAGATTCTATAGAAGAATACAAAGCTCTAAAAGAAAGATATGATTTCATGTGTGAACAAAGAGTTGACTTAGAAGACACAATGAACAAATTAAGAAAAATCATATCTGAAATGACAGCCACAATGAAAGAACAATTTAAAGCTCAATTTGAAATTATAAATAAAAACTTTGGAGAAGTATTTAAAGAATTATTTGGTGGAGGAAATGCAACATTAAAATTAGAAGATGAAGAAAACATTCTAGAATGTGGAATAGAAATAACAGTACAACCACCAGGAAAGAAATTACAAAACATGACACTACTTTCAGGAGGAGAAAAAGCCTTTACAGCAATTGCATTACTGTTTGCAATTCTAAAAATAAACCCAGCCCCATTCTGCGTACTTGACGAAATAGAAGCAGCATTAGACGATGTGAACGTATTTAGATTCGCAGAATACCTAAAGAAATTCTCAAGTAATACACAATTCCTAGTAATAACACACAGAAAAGGAACAATGGAAGCAGCAGACACAGTATATGGTGTCACAATGGAAGAAAACGGAATTTCAAAACTACTATCAATGAAATTGAAACAGTAGGGACAGGGCAAATTTGTTTCAGTTATTTTGTCGAAATTGGTAGAGGTAGACATTGATTGTAGGTTTAAATTCAATTTTTTTAAAGCATCAATTTTATTAAACCAATAATAATTAATAGGAAACCAGAAATAATAGACCAGATATTATCAGGCAGATGACTTAATTTATTAAGTTTTCTGCCTAAAAAATTGCCCACACTCAAAAATAACAATTGGAAAGATGCAATAAGCAATGGGAAAAGCATAGAACTTATTCCAATAATACTACCTCCAACTCCTATACAAAAACTATCTAAAGAAAGAGCAAGCCCAAGAAACAAAGCTTCTTTACTATCAATAGAATTTGAATAATCAAAATCAGAAGAAATAGGGTTTTTAATTATTTTTATTGTAATTCCTAGGAACTTTATAAAAAAACTATAAATTTTTTCTTCCTTAAAATTTATATTATTATCATAATTATCATAAAACTTTTTATTATCAGTATTGTTCATACAATCTTTTTCTTTTTTTAAAGCTTGAAAACAAATAAAAAATCCCATAGAAATTAGAATACCACTACCAATAAAAGTAGTTAAATAATCAGAAAAGATATTTTTTATAACATTTCCAAACCATATTGATAAAATAGATATGATAAAAGAAATAAAAAATAAAACCACTTTTCCTATATATGAAATCTTAGTATTCTTAACTCCATATGTAACACCAATACCAAGAGAATCTATACTACTAGAAATTGCCAAAAATAAAGAATTAATCAAACTAAACACCTCTTAAAACATAATATGACAAAAACAACCAAAAAGTGATGATTTTAGGGACGGAGGAAAAAATCATCATTAAAAAATAAAAATAGTAATAAAGAAGTACAAGCTACATAGAATTAAATATAAAACAATAAAGACAGAGTGAAAAATGATGATTTTTTCCTCCGTCCCTAAAATCATCACAAAGGAGAGATAAATATGTGGGAAACTTTAAGAAGAGAAGAGATTTTTAGAAAGTTAAAGACTAGCCAAAAGTCGGGGATAACAAAGGAAGAGGTGCAAAGTAGACAGAAGGAGTATGGCAAAAATAAATTAGAGGATAAGCCTAAAGAGCCAATGATTATAAAGTTTATTAAGCAATTTAATGATTTTATGATTATTATTTTAATAGTTGCATCTGTTGTTTCAGCAATTATATCAACAATGCAAGGAGAGAATGATTATATTGATTCAATAATAATAATTGCAATTGTAATTTTAAATGCGATAATGGGAGTAATACAAGAGGCAAAAGCAGAAAAGTCAATAGAGGCTCTAAAGCAAATGACGCCACCAAAGGCGAAAGTTATAAGAGATAATATAACTAATGAAATTAATGCAGAAGAATTGGTGCCAGGAGATATAATTATACTAGAAGCGGGAAATTATGTGCCTGCTGATTGTAGGTTAATAGAAAGTTTTAATTTGAAGATAGAGGAATCTAGTTTAACAGGAGAGACTGAAGCTGTGTTAAAGGATTCTAATATGATATGTAAAAAAGATATTCCATTAGGTGATATGTTAAATATGGCATTTATGGCAAGTATTGTAGTGAATGGACATGCAAAGGCAGTGGTTACAGAAACAGGAATGAATACAAAGGTAGGAAAGATTGCAAATATGATAATTCAAGATGAAGCTCCAGAAACGCCAATACAAAAGAAACTAAGTCAAGTGGGAAAGGTATTGGGAATAGTATGTTTAGCAATATGTTTAATTATATTTGTAATAGGGTTGATAAAAAATATAGAACCTATGGAAATGTTTATGACATCAGTAGGATTAGCGGTTGCAGCAATACCAGAAGGATTACCTGCAATTGTGACTATTATGTTATCAATTGGAGTAACTAAGATGGCAAAGAAAAATAGTATAATTAGAAAATTACCAGCTGTAGAAACTTTAGGAAGTAGTAGTGTAATATGTTCAGATAAGACAGGAACATTAACACAAAATAAAATGAAGGTAGTAGAAGTGATATCCGAGAATTCGAATTTTGCAATAGAGTTAGCCACAATGTGTACTGATTGTAATATTGTTTATGAAAATGGGAATACAGAAGTAAAAGGAGAACCTACAGAAGTAGCTATTGTAAATAAAGGGATACAAGATGGCAAGAATAAAGCAGAACTATATCATCAAATGCCAAGAATAAATGAAATTCCATTTGATTCTAGTAGAAAAATGATGACAACAATACATAAGATTGGGAATAAATATAGAATAATAACAAAAGGAGCGCCAGATGTTTTGCTAGATAAATGTAAAAAGCAAATACAAAATAATACATATCAAACAAAGATGATAGAAAAAAGTAGAGTACAAACAAAAAATTTACAAATGGCACAAAAAGCTCTAAGAGTTATAGCTATTGCATATAAAGATGTTGATTATTTACCACAAAAAATAGAATCTAAAACTATAGAAAATGACTTGACATTTGTGGGATTAATAGGAATGATAGATCCGCCAAGGAAAGGTGTAAAAGAAGCTGTAAGGACTTGTAAAAAAGCAGGGATAAAAACTGTAATGATAACTGGAGATCATATAGCAACAGCGACAGCTATAGCAAAAGAGTTGGACATATTAGGAATAAAGGATAAAGCAATTACAGGTCAAGAGTTAGATAAGATACCACAAGAAAAATTAGAAAGGGAAATTAAGGAGTATTCAGTATTTGCAAGGGTGACTCCAGAACATAAAGTAAGGATAGTAAAAGCTTGGCAAAAGACTGGTTCAGTAGTTGCTATGACTGGAGATGGAGTAAATGATAGTCCTGCTTTAAAGAATGCTAATATAGGAATTGCAATGGGGAAAAATGGCACAGATGTAGCAAAAAATGCATCAGATATGATTTTAGCAGATGATAATTTTGTAACAATAGTAGAAGCAGTAAAACAAGGAAGAAATATATATGATAATATAAGAAAAGCAATACATTTCTTGATTGCAACTAATATAGGGGAAATTGTAACTATTTTTATGGGGTTAATATTAGGCTTCAAATCTCCTCTACTTGCAATACAACTTTTATGGGTAAATTTAGTAACAGATTCGTTACCTGCAATAGCAATAGGATTAGAACCACCTGAAAAGGATATAATGCATAGAAAACCAGTAGACTCTAAAAAAGGAATTTTTTCAGATGGATTATGGAATAAAATAATAGTAGAAGGTATAATGATAGGAATGCTAACATTAGTTGCATTTAGCATAGGAAATAAATATTATGGAGTAGAAGTAGGAAGAACAATGGCATTTATAGCAATAGGAGTATTAGAACTAGTTCACAGTTTCAATATAAAAAGTGAACAATCAATATTCAAAATAGGAATATTTGAAAATAAATTTTTAATAGGAAGCTTTATATTAGGTATATTCGTACAGACAATAGTTGTAATAATTCCGAGTTTAGCAGAAATATTTAAACTAGTTCCTCTAAATCAAACGCAATGGATTATAACTCTATTTATATCAATACTACCAATTCCAATAATGGAATTACAAAAGAAAGTAAATGAAATAAAATTTGGTAAAGTAGTATATGTAGCAAAACAAAATTAAAATAGATAAACAAAACTAAAAGATAAAAAGTATAAAAAATATTGTAAAAGTAGTATTAATGTGATATAAATAATCTAGTAAAAAAATGAGAGGAGTACTTAAGATGAAAAAAATCAATTTAAAAGATACAAATGGTATAACTTTAATAACTTTAGTTATAACAATAATAGTATTAGCAATACTTGCAGGAGTAACAGTAACAGCGTTAACAGGAGAGAAAAGTGTAATAAAAGAGGCCAATGATGCAAAATCTTCATCAGAACAACAAAGTGCTAAAGAAAAGGTTCAAGCAGCAGTTTTAGGAGCTATTAAGAAAAATGGAGAAGTAGATGTAAATGTATTAAATAAAAAGCTAGGAACTAATATAATAGACCTACCTGCAGGTGTAAATATAAATGGAATAGAAATAAGAGTAGGGCTTAGTGGAACAGTAAGTGGAACATGGGAATTAAATGATGCATCAGACTTATATGATAAAAATAATAATCAAAATGATAGTTCATATAAACAAGATGCAATGCATATAGGAGACTGGGTAGATTATAATGCAGGAGCTTGGACTGAAAGTAAGAAATTAGAAATACAAACACCAGGAGCATTGGTATATCAAAAGTTCCAATTCGGAGGCTATAAAGCTGGGCAAAGTAGAAATACAAACAATGACGAAAGTGAAATAGGAATGAATAATACAACTGAATATGGTAAAAGTAGATATTCTGGTTGGAGAATATGGGATATTGCAAGTGACAATAAAACTATTACACTAATATCAGCAGGATGTCCGGAGGCATATTGCCAAGAGTTTGGTGCAAATAATGGATACAAGAGCCAATTTATCTTTACTGGAAGTAAAAATAGTAGTGATACTTCAAACATTACAGATGGTGTAACACCAAGAGATTGGAGTGTATATGTTAATAGAAATCAATATGCAACAAGCGCAAAAGCTCTAAATCAAAATGAGGCAAATACATGGTATTCTAAGAATGTTGATAGTACTAAATCACAATTACCATATATATCAGATTTACCAAGTGTTACAGGTAATAAATTAGTATCTATGATAGAAAATGGATCTTTTTATTGGTTTGCTACAACACAAGATAATAGTGCATTACCATTTTTTGTTCCAGTAAGAAATTACATAAATCGTAATAGTACTCGTATATATGGAGTGCGTGTATTAGTACAATTATCTTCAGATGCTAAATTTAACAAAACACCACAAAAAGTACAAAACGATGGATTTACATATAATAAATGGAGTATGGAATAAAATATAAATATGTAAAATGCTTGCAAAATATAAAAATGTATGATAAAATAGCTGTGTTTTAAAAGTAGCACAGCTATTTTTAATCTCTACTTACATTAAAAATGTAGGTTATAAATCCAAAGGGAGGTGAAAATAATGAATAAATACGAAAGTATAATCATTGTTAATCCAAATGTTGATGAAGCAGGTTTAAAAGCTTTAGAGGAAAAATTCACAGGATTAATAAATGAAAATGGTAAAGTAGAATCTGTAGAAAATATGGGCAAAAAGAAACTAGCATATGAAATTAAAAAGTTCAGTGAAGCTACATATATGTTATTTAACTTTGAAGCAAAACCAGATTCAATAACAGAACTTGAAAGAGTTTATAGAATTACAGATGACATAATAAAATTCATCGTTGTAAGAAAAGAAGACTAATAATAAATTAGCAAAAAAAAGAATTAAATAAAGAAGGGGCCTTTATTTAAAGTAAAGAAAGGTGATAGTAAATGAACAAAGTAATATTAATGGGAAGATTAACAAGAGACCCAGAAACAAGATACACACAAACAAATAATACATTAGTATCTTCATTTAGTTTAGCAGTAAACAGAAGATTTGTAAGACAAGGGGAAGAAAGACAAGCAGACTTTATAAACATAGTTGCTTGGAGTAAACTTGGAGAATTTTGTAGTAAATACTTTAAGAAAGGTCAACAAGTAGGAATCATTGGAAGAATACAAACAAGAACTTGGGATGATGACCAAGGAACAAAACATTATGTAACAGAAGTTGTTGCAGAAGAAGCATATTTTGCAGATAGTAAAAGAGAAGGAGATTCAATGGGAAATTCTTTTGAAAATACATTTGGAAACACTGCACCAGGAAATATGGGAGATGACTTCGAAGTATCTTCAAGCGATGACCTACCATTCTAGTTAAAGAGGGGTGAAAATAAGAAATGGCAGATAAAAAACAAAATAAAAGAAATAATAAAAATTATGATGAGGATTACAATCCAAGATTCAGAAAACAAAGAAAAAAAGTATGTGTATTATGTAGTGACAAAAACTTTGAGTTAGATTATAAAAATCCAGAACAATTAAGAAAATTTATTAATGATAAAGGAAAAATCTTACCAAGAAGAACTACAGGATGTTGTGCAAAACATCAAAGAGATATCACAACAGCAGTAAAAAGAGCAAGACATATTGCAGTATTACCTTATGCACAAAATTAATTAAGAAAATCAAACAAACGAAACCGTTGAATTATCAGCGGTTTTTAATTTTAATATATGTTATTTATAAATAATTAATTAGCAAATAAAATATTAAGAAATGAATTTCGAACAAATTATTTACAATTAAAAAACCATGTGATATAATTTTCCGTAGGGAAACAAAAGAGGTGAAAGAATGAATCAGATATTAAGTATAGATAATACTCCTAAAAAGGAAAAAAGAAAAAATAGAAATAGTAGTGGACCAATTGAAATAAATAATATATTAAAGTTCTTTTCAATAGCTATATTAGTTTTTGGAATATTCATGATTGGAACAGGCTCATATTCAATGTATCAAGATTCTAAAGCATCATCTTTAACTAAACCACCAATATTTGTTGAAGAAACTTCGGAAACAGAATTAACATTAAAAATACAACATGATAAAGCATTATCAAAAATAACATATAATTGGAATGATGAAGAAGAAAAAACAATAGAAAGTAATGGAAAGAAAAATATAGAACAGAAAATAGAAATACCAACAGGAACAAATATATTAAATATTTATGTAAGTGATGTAAATGGACAAGAAACAAGATATCAAAGAGAATATACTTTACAAGGAGAAATAAGCATAGATTTTGAGGTAGTAGGAAATAATATAAAAATAAAAGCAGAAGGAAAAAATGATATTTCTTATTTGACATATAGATGGGATGAAGAAGAAGAAACTAAAATAGATGTAAATAATATAACAACAGAACAAATCATAGAAATACCAAAAGGATTACACAAACTAACAGTAATAGTAGTAGATATTAATAATAATACAGAAACAAAGGAACAAGAAATTAATGGAGTAACAAAACCAAAACTAGAAGTTACAACAGATGGATCTGCTAACTTTATAATCAAAGCATCAGATGAACAGGGGCTTAAAAAAGTAGAATTTATTATAAACGGAACAGAAAAATATAGATTAAATTTAGATGGAAGAAAAGAACTAGAATATGCATATCCATTACATGATGGAGAGAATAAATTAGAAGTAACAGTATATAATCAAAGCGATGTTACAGAAAAATTTAAAGCTAAAGTTACAAAATAATAAAAACCTCCTACTGCTATAAAAAAGAGTAGGAGGCTTAATTTTACGTAGAGGAGAGAAATGGAAACTAATTGTTTTGAAATATTAACATACTTTATAATATACTCATTTTTGGGGTGGTTAATGGAATCAGTATTTAGGTCAATATGTGAAAAGAAAATGATAAATACTGGTTTTTTAAGAGGACCATTTTGCCCAATATATGGTATTGGTGCAATAATAATGTTTATATTTTTAGAAAGTCTAGAAAATAACATAATAAAATTATTCTTTGTGTCAGTTATAGTATTAACTATATGGGAATATTTAGTAGGAGTTTTATTAGAAAAGCTATTTAAAACGAAATATTGGGATTATTCAGATCATAAATTTAATTTTCAAGGAAGAATATGCTTAACAAACTCAATTTACTGGGGAATATTAGGGATAATATTTGTGAAATATATTCATCCTTGTATACAAAATGTAATTTATAACATAGATAAAAATTTACTAAAATATATAGTATTTATATTATCAATAGTATTTTTAATAGACATGATAACTACAATTATTAAAGTTAAAAACATAAAATCAACTCTAGAAAAAGTTGAACAATTGAATAAAGAAATAAAAGAAAAACTAAAAGAAATAAGAACAATAAAAAAGAAACAAGAAAAAGCTATATCTACTGAAAATATACAACAAATGGTAGAAAAACTTAAAAAGAAGAGAAATAAAACGATACTAAGATTATACAAAAATGTGTATAGATTAAAAAGGGCTTTCCCAGCTATTAATACAAAAGAAATAACAGAAGTGTTAAGTAGAAAAATAGAGGTTAGGAAAAAACACAAAAACAAATAAAAAGGACTTGAAATAAATAATACTTTTTGTATATAATGAAATTGAAGAAAAATATGGAGGAAATATATGGTACAAGAAGTTTATATAATAGATGATGATGATTCATCAATAGTAATATTTAGAGAATTATTTAAAAATGATGATGAATTTAAATTTATAAGTGTAAAATCTAATGAAATAGATATTGCATTGAAGAATATACCAGCATTAATTGTAATAAATGAAGATGCTATTGATAGAGATGTTGTTGAACTATGTAGAAAAATAAGAAAAGATGAGGATAATACAATTACACCAGTAATCGTAGTATCTTCGAAGAGTAGTAGAGATCATAGAATAAAAATTTTACAAGAATCAATAGAATATTTTATAAAAAAACCAGTAGATGAACAATATTTATATTATACTGTAAAAAATTTGAACAGGTTATTATCAATAAACAGAAGGATAAGTCCTCTAACAGGATTACCTGGAAATGTACAAATACATGCTGAATTAAAGAAAAGAATATCTAAAAATGAGCCATTTTCAGTATTATATTTAGACTTAGATAACTTTAAAGCATATAATGATGTATATGGATTTCTAAAAGGAGATCAAATAATAGAATTTACAGCTGAAACAATAATAAATTCAATACATAATAATGAAAATGTTGAAGGAGCATTTATAGGACATATCGGAGGAGATGATTTTGTAGCAATTGTGCCAGAGACAAATTGTGAGAAACTATGTCAAAGTATATTGGCATATTTTGACAAATATGTTGGAAGATATTTCACAGAAGCAGACTTAGAAAAAGGATATATAGAAGTTGCAAATAGAAGAGGAATAATAGAGCAATTTCCTTTAACATCATTATCCATAGGAGTAGTTGTTGCTGATAAAGGAAGATTTCACAATATACTAGAGATAGGAGAAATTGGGGCACAAGTAAAACATGCTGCAAAATCAGTAATGGGAAGTAGTTATGCAGTAGATAGAAGAAAATAGTAATTGAATATGAATAAAAACACCATTTCTAAATATAAATATAATAAGTTATATATTTAGAAAGGTGTTTTTTTATGATAGTGATTAATAAAAAAAGAATAGGGATAATATTATCATGCTTATTTATAAGCCTATTTGCATGTTCATTTCAAATTGCTAACAAGGAGAATGAAAAAAATACTATCGATAAAGTTAATAACACAATAGCAACAACTTCAACACCAGTATCTGGAAAAACAGTAGTATTAGATGCTGGGCATGGAGTACCAGATGAGGGAGTTAGCTTATTGCATAAATAAAAAATATATGTAAATATTCCTTTATAAATTATAATAAATGACTTATAGACTAAGTACATAAATACTTGGTTTTTTTTGATAGGAGATTATGCATAATATAATGAATAAATGAGGTTATCAGGTTTTATGGACACAAAATAGGAAATATATAACTTATACAACACCTGAAGGAATGAAATGTAGAGATAATAAAATATAAGTTGCTAGATGCAAATATAGTAACAGAAATGATGATTTGGAGCAAACAGGCAGCAGAAGATATGCACGAAATAATGATAACTATGAAAAAGGACAAGTAGTAGATACAGAATATTATGCAAAACTTACAAAGAAAATTGACATAATTTGTAAAAAATGATAGAATCTTTAGAAGATAAATAAATGTAAAGGAGACATGGTTATGAATTCAAATTTTTTATTTATATGGGCAGACAGTGGATTATCAACAAAATCTAATCATGTAAATGCACCTTATCACTTTGTGCATTTAGGGGAGGTAATAGATTATATCGAGAAAATTATAGAAGAAGATATTGATATACTAGATATTGAAGCAGAACAAACAGAGTTTCAGGATATAATGAAAAAAATAATTGATAACCAATATAAAGCTATTGCATTTTATATTAATACAGAAAATTTACAAAATACAATTAAACTACATGAGTACATAAAAGAAATTTTACCAGAATGTAAAACAATTGCTTATGGAGAAATGCCAATATATTTACCAAAATTTTTCAAAAAGACAAATTTTGATGCTATAGTTGCAAAAGAATGTGATCAAGAAATAGCTATACTAGATTTTTTTAAGTATAGTTTAAATGGGCTACAAGAAAATGACATGAGAGGAGTATTACTAATAAGAAATAGACAACTGTTAAATTGTAAAAAAGGAGAGTTTCTAGAAACGAGAGAATGGGGATACACAGATGTATCAAAAGTTCCGATAAAAAAATATTTTGAAATGGAAAAGAAACAACAGGTAGTAGTAACAATAGCAAGAGGATGTCCATATAATTGCCCTTACTGTAATGCAGTAATGTATTATGGAAAAAAAGAAAGAAGAAGAAAAGCAAAAGACATAGTAAACTATATTAATTCTTTAGATTATGAATATTTTAAATTTTTTGCACCAGATTTTACATTAAATGAAGAAAAAGCAATGGAATTATGCCAAGAGCTAATAAACAATAAGAAAAAAATTAAATGGTCTTGTACTACTAGACCAGATTTGTTAAAAAATGAAGAATTAATTAAAATGATGTCTAAATCAGGATGCTATAAAATTGCTATTGGAATAGAATCCGTTGAAAATGAAGATTTGAAAAGTATAAATAAAAGATATGACAATAAAGTTATTGTTGAAGGAATAAAACTATTACAAAAATATGGTATTGAGTATAAAGCATTAGTTATGTTCGGTGTACCAAATCAAACAAAGGAAAGTATAAAATACACTTTAGATTTTTTGAATAAATATAATGTAAATATTAGACCAACGGCATATACTCCATTTTATGAAATGAATCATAATATGAACGAAGAGCAAATATCAAAATATGATAAAAGGACATATTATGAAGGAATACCAAATTTAAGTTATAGAGATTTTTTGAAATTGATTTATGATACTAAAAATTATAAAGAAATATTAGGATAAGGTTGTTGAGATTATGTATAAAAATATAAGAAGTCAAATTGATAATGTAATAAAAGAGAATGTACCAGAAACAGTATTATTTTCGGGAGGAGTAGATAGTTCGGCAATATTATACACTGCACATAAATATAATTCAGATGTTATGGGAATAACGGTTGGTGTAGAAGGAAAAGAAAGTTCGGATATTGAATATAGTAAAATGGTAGCAAAAGAGCTAGGAATAAGTAATCATCATATATTTTATGTAAAACCACAACAAGTTAAAGATATGATAGAAACATCGGTTAGAATATTAAAATCTTTTAATCCTGAATGGATTAGTTCTACTACAACTTTACTATTAGGGACAATGTATGCAAAAAATGCAGGTTTAAGAAGTATAGCAAGTGGAGAAGGAGCAGATGATTTACTAGGAAGTTTTCCATTTTTTAAAAATTGGAAAGGAGATTATAAATCTTTGGATACAGCAATAAAGGATAGACTAAAAGAGATAGTAATAATGTCTGATGTAATAGCTCAAAGTATGAAAATGAAATATATAGCACCGTTTCATGATGAAAGAGTAAAAAAGGAGATTTTAGCTATTCCAATACAAGAAAGAATGAAAGAAGAAGGAGAAATAAAATCAAAATATCCGCTAAGAAAGTCTTATGAGGGAATTTTACCACAAATTTGTATAACTAGACCACAGACGATGGCATTTACTGGTTCTGGGATATATGAAACAATAAAAAGTATTGGAGATGAAATTTCGGATGAAGAATTTTTGACAAGTTGTAAAGATATATTTCAATTTAGAAATAAATTTGAATATGCATTATTTAAAATATATAACAAAAGTTTTGGATTTAAAAAAGAAGAAAAAGGAGGATGTGTACACTGCGGAAGTAGTATGGAAAATAATAAAATAAATTGTAAAATTTGTGCTACATTACAAGTAGATGGAAAGGAGATAACTTTTAATGGGGATGAAAGATAATAACTCAGAAGAAATAAAAGGAGCAGAAGCTATAGTCATACATAATGGAAATATAGTTTTAGGAATGCAAAAATCAAAAAGATGGTACAATTTAGAAAATGAAGAAAAAGCAACTATAATAAAGACATTAGGAGGGCAAATAGAAAGAGAAGATAAAAATAGTTCAAAGAGAGCACTAATAAGAGAAGTGTTAGAAGAGGTAAAAGGAATAGAAGAAAAAGACCTTAGAGTGACATCAAATCCAATTTTTAATAAAAGAATTAGAATGGGAGATTTAAATATATTTGAGAGAGATTCTAACTTGAGTATGGAAGCAGATTTCTATTTTTTAGAAATTTTGAGTAAAAAAGATATTGAACCAAATGATTTACCAGCATTATTAGAAATACCTGTAGAAGAATTTTTGAAATTAGAATTTATTAAAAAAGAAAGGTTAAACAAGTTACAAGAACATGTAATAAAAAATAAAAATTTTCAACTTTCTTTACCAGAATACTATGCATTAATGCTTCCAAAAGAAGTAAAAGAAATTTTAAAAAAAATTAAGGAGTATGAAGAAGAAATTGAAAGATAAAAAAATAGCATTTGACTTTGATGGGGTTATAGCAGATACTAATAAAGAAAAGATAAAATGGCTAAGAAGTAAAGGATTCTGCATAGAATGTGCAGACAAGACTAGCTTTTATTCTGAACTAAGTCAGACTCTGTCAAATGTTGGAATAGAAGAATTATATAATTATATGTCAAATATAATATTTCAACCTGAAATATTATATAAAACAAAACCAATATTAGGAGCGATAGAAACAATTAAAAAATTATCACAAAAATTTAATATATATATTATAACAGCAAGAACTGAAGAATTGATTAAACCTGTATATGATTGGTTAAAAAAGTATGATTTAAATGAAGATATTCAGGAAATAATATCTTCATCTTATGAATCGAAACAAGATATTTGTTCGAAAAATAATATCTGTTTTTTATGTGACGATGATGCTAGGCATTTAATTGATAAAAAAGTAAAAATAAGAGTATTATTTAGTACAGACAAAAGAAAGGCGAAAAGTGATATTAGCGTTGTTGAATCATGGTATGAAATAGAAAGAATTTTATTAGAATTAAGTTGATATATATTAAT
>CAQRYF010000002.1 GCA_948875265.1 uncultured Clostridia bacterium | reverse complement strand
AATACTGTCCGCCGCGCTCGGAGTATTATGCTACGGTCTGTTCGACTATTTCGGAGTTGTAATTTAAAACGGTTAAAACCTCTCATTTATACGGTTAAATAACCCGATATTTCCGTTTAATATTTAAATTTGGGTATTGTTTTCTTCGTCCGCATAAATTATAATATAGAGCGTGAAGTCTTTTTCACGTTTTATAAGCATTTGAGGAGAATTTTATGAGAAAAAGTTTTAAAAAGATAGTATTAGTATTTATTTTATTAATAATATATTCATATGTATTAGTAATACAAAACTTGCCAGATGAATTAGTAGCGTTTGAAGGAGAAAGTATTACAATGAAAACTTTATTTGGATTAAATATAGAAACAAACTCTGATACTATAGAAGCAAGTTCTAACAACAATGAAAGTATAGCACAAAAAAGTGGAAAAGCAACATTAAAGGTAAGTTTATTTGATAATATACCAATAAAAAATGTTAATGTAGACGTACTTCCAAGAACAAAAGTAATACCAGTAGGAAATATTGCCGGAGTAAAATTGTATACAAGTGGAGTTTTAGTAGTTGGCATGTCTGAAATAGAAGGAGAAGACAATAAAAAGTATAAACCTTATGAAAATACAGGAATAAAAGAAGGAGATACAATAATAGGAATAGATGAAAGTAAAATTAATACAACTGATGAATTGGTTGAAACAGTAAATAAATCAAAAGGAAATAATATCAATGTAAAATATATACATGATGATGAAACAAAAGAATGTAGTATGAGTCCAGTAAAAACAAGTAATAGTGAATATAAATTGGGATTATGGGTAAGAGATAGTGCAGCACGGAGTTGGAACAGTAACTTTTTATGAACCATCATCAAAAACTTTTGGTGCATTGGGACATGGAATTACAGATATAGATACAGAAGAGTTAATAAATATTGCATCAGGTGAATTTGTAACAACTAGAATTTTAAATATAACAAAAGGAGAAACTGGAAATCCAGGAAAAATACAAGGCACTATCGAAAATCAAAAAAATATAGGTAAAATATATAAAAATAGTAGATTTGGAATTTATGGAACAGTAGATAATATAGCTACTTTAAATCTTGATACATCAAAAGAAATGGAAGTTGCATTAAGAGAAGAAATACAAACAGGAAAAGCAAGTATAGTATGTAGTTTAGACAATCAAAAACCACAAGAATATGAAATAGAAATAGAAAAAATATATAAAGAAAATAATTATGATAACAAGAGTATGCAAATAAAAGTAACAGATAAAAGATTATTAGAAAAAACAGGAGGAATAATACAAGGAATGTCTGGATCACCAGTAATACAAAATGGAAAATTTGTTGGAGCAGTAACACATGTATTAGTTAACAATCCACAAGAACGGCTACGCAGTATTTGGTGACATTATGTTAAAACAAGCAAAAGAAGTAGAGTGAGACATTAGGGACAGGGGAAAACTGTCTCATTTTTTGTCGAATTTTGCGGCGAAAAGTTGTTGCAAAGTATATCATTTTGTGTTTTAATAAAAGTGCAATAATATTTAAGATATTGCATGAAGTTTAATTTAAATCTTTTTATAATTTTTTCAAAATTTAAAATCATAAGGTTTTAAATCAATAATTTAAATCTAGATATTCAAAAATCAATATATTGTTTTGAGCTCAAACAATAAAAGATAATGATTTTAAAATTTAATTTTTAGCATTTAAATAATAACAATGTAATATTTTAAATATGCTACAAAACAAGTAAAATTTTACGTAAAAGTTATTGCAAACTAAAAAAGGATGTAGTAAAATGTGAAGGAGTGATGTAGAAAAATATTATAAAAAATTAATTAATAAGGAGGTGTATTGTATGGAAGAAATGCTTAAAGAAATATTATATACTGTTAAAAATATCGAGAAAAGAATTGATAAAATAGAAAAGAGACAGGATGAATTTGATCAAAAACTAGAGAAAATGAGTAATGATTTTGACCAAAAACTTGACCAAAGATTTGCACAAATGAATGAAGAATTAGACCAAAAACTTGAGCGAAGATTTGCACAAATTAATGAAGAATTAGACCAAAAACTTGAGCGAAGATTTGCACAAATTAATGAAGAATTAGACCAAAAACTTGAGCGAAGATTTGCACAAATGAATGAAGAATTAGACCAAAAATTTGACCAAAGATTTGCACAAATGAATGAAGAATTAGACCAAAAACTTGAGCGAAGATTTGCACAAATGAATGAAGAATTAGACCAAAAATTTGACCAAAGATTTGCACAAATTAATGAAGAATTTGATAAAAAACTTGATAAATCTAATAATGAAACAGCTATAGAAATAAGAGAATTAGCAGAAACAATTAGTAAAATAATGAATAAAAAACATGATGAATTATTAGCAAAAATAGATGAAGTAATAAAGCAAAATCAAATAGATCATAATATTTTTGCAGCAAAGCAAAAATGGCTAGAATCTGAAATAGAAAAGATTAATATGCAAAAAGTAGGTTGATTTAGTCATTAATTAAAAATACACCTTTAATCAGATAATTAGATTATAAGGTGTATTGAATTTTAACTTTAAATAACTAATCAATTAACATAGGTCCAATTTCTGTAACTGTACCAGCACCTAATGTCATAACAATATCATTTTCTTGTACATTATTTTTAACATATGAAGCACATTCATCAAAATTAGGAATATATTTTGCATCTTTTCCAAGAGAAATAATTTTATCAACTAAATCCTTAGAACTAATTCCATAAGTATTCTTTTCTCTTGCGGCATATATATCTAAAATAATAATATTATCAAAATTTAGTAAAGTATTTGCAAAATCATCTAATAAATTTTTTGTTCTGCTATATGTATGGGGTTGAAAAACAACCCAAGATTTATTAAACTTCTTATTCATAAGAGATTTAGCTGTTGCTAAAATTTCAGTAGGATGATGACCATAGTCATCATATACACTAATACTTTTGTTGATTTTACCTTTAAATTCAAATCTTCTATGGGCACCAGTGAACTTTATTAATGCTTTTTTTATAGATTTAATAGTAATACCATATTTTATACATAAAGAAATACAAGCTAAAGCGTTTAGAACATTATGCATTCCTGGTACAGAAAGTTTGAAATTACTTAAGAGTTTATTATTAAAATATACATCAAATGATGCGAAACCATCATTATCAAATAATATATTTGTAGCAAGAAAATCAACATTTTTATTTGTAATACCATATGTAATAGTTTTTGCATTTGTATATTTAGGTAAATCCAAGCAATTATTATCATCACCATTGATTATTAATAATCCATCGTCTGGTAATAATTTTGTATATTTAATAAAAGCATTTTTAATATTATCGAAAGTTTTAAAATAATCTAAATGATCATTATCAATATTTAATATAATTTCTGCTTTAGGGCTGAATTTTAAGAAACTTTCTACATATTCACAAGCTTCAATTATAAAATGTTCACTAGTTCCAACTTTATAATTTCCACCGAAGTTGTTTTAAAAATGCTCCAACTTGGATGCTAGGATCTTTCAAGTCCTCTAAAAAGCAAAGTGAAATCATTGAAGTTGTAGTTGTTTTTCCGTGAGTACCAGATACACAAATTGTATCTTTATAACATCTAGTTAACTCACCTAAAAAGTCAGCTCTTTCAATTGTTGGAATATTTAATCTTTTTGCTTCTACCATTTCAGGGTCATCATCTTTTATTGCAGCAGAATATACTACTATATCAGATTTTGCAACATCTTCTAAGTTGTGGCCAATAGTAACTTTAATTCCAATTTGATTTAATTTTATAGTAGTTTCAGATTCTGCCCAATCAGAACCAGTAATTATAAAGCCCCAATTTGTTAAAATTGCGGCTATTCCACTCATACTAACTCCACCAATTCCAATCATATGTATATTTTTATATTTCTTTAGATTATCTATATTTGGCATTAAACACACACTCCTTTTATTTAACAGATTGATTATATAATTATATAACCAAAATTTCAATACTTTTATAAAAATTTATATAATGTAATATATTAGAAAAAATTGGTTATGTTACAGTTTTAATAGGGAAAATTATAAACAATTAATAAAATTTAATTTTTTTGTAAAAAAAAGAAGGAAAAAGTTTATTTGTGAAGAATAATATAATTGTACATAAGATTAAACGGTATGTACAAAATATATTTAAAAACTTAAGGAAGGCAGGTGCACTAAAAATGCAAATAACAGATGTACGTTTAAGAAAAGTAAATTCAGAGAACAGAATGAAAGCTGTTGCTTCTGTAACATTCGATAATGAATTCGCAGTTCATGATATTAAAGTTATCGAAAGTCAAAATGGATTATTTATAGCTATGCCAAGTAGAAAAACTCCAAACGGAGAATTCAAAGATATAGCTCATCCAATCAATGCTGAAACTAGAGAGAAAATTCAAAAAGCTATTTTAGAAGCTTATGAAGCTCCAGAAACAGAGGAATCAGCAGAATAATTATAAATAAAAAAGCACTTAGGTGCTTTTTTTGTTGTGATTTAAGTAAAATACTTGAAAAAAAGCCTGAGATAAGTTAAAATATATACCAGTTTAAACAATAAAATTAAATTAGGAGAGAAGAGAAATGTATTTAATTGTAGGACTTGGAAATCCAGAGGAAGAATATGGTAATACAAGACATAATATGGGATTTAATACAATAAACAAAATATCAAAAGAGTATAATATAGATTTAAACAAAAAGAAATTTAAAGGACTATATGGAAGTGGAATTATAGAAAATGAAAAAGTAATATTATTAAAACCACAAACTTATATGAATTTAAGTGGAGAAAGTGTAAAAGAAGCTATTGATTTTTATAAAATTGATTTAGATAAATTAATAGTAATATATGATGATATTGATATAGAGCCAGGAATAGTAAAAACAAGAAAAATGGGTGGATCAGGTACGCATAATGGAATGAAATCAGTAGTAACTAAATTAAATTCTCAAAATTTTAAAAGAGTGAGAGTTGGAATAGGAATGCCAGAACACAAAAATGATTTAATAAATTATGTTATAGGTGCAATTCCAGAAGAAGAAAAAGAAAAATTAGATAAAGCTACAACAATTGCAAAAAATGCTGTAATAGAAATAATAAAAAATGGTATAGATGTTGCAATGAATAAATTCAATTAGAAAAATAAAGGAAGGTAAGTATGACAGAGTTAATAATACAAACAAATAATGACCAAAAGCAAATTTTATTGGTAGAAAATGGAGTTTTAGTAGAATATTATGAAGAGAATAATTCTATTATTAGAAAAGAAGGAAACATTTATATAGGAATTGTAAAAGATATTATAAAAGGAATGCAATCAGCATTTGTAGATATTGGAACTGAAAAAAATAGTTTTATACATTTAAAAGATATATTGCCCAAAGTTGATGAGACTAAGGAAAAGATAGACAATAGTATTGATATAACGGATGTTGCAGAGCAAGGTCAAAAGATATTAGTTCAGGTAAAGAAAGACAGTAATGATAAAAAGGGAGCAAGAGTATCAACTCATATTAATCTGCCAAGTAAATATATAGTACTAATGCCAAATACAGATATAATAACAATTTCACAAAAAATAGAAGATGAAAAAGAAAGGGAAAGATTGATTACACTTGTTAAAGAAAATATAACTCAAGGTAATGGTGCAATTATAAGAACATCAGCTCAAGGTAAAAAAGAAGAAATTATTGAAGATATTAAAAATATAGAAAATAAGTGGAATGAAATAATTCAAACTAGTGTTGATCCTAAGTTAAACAAGGCAAAATTATTATATCAGAGTGAAAGTATTGTAGAAAAGATTTTAATTGATTTATCAGATAAAGAGATAGAAAGAATAATTGTAAATGATAAAGAAGAATATAATAAATTGAAAAATACACAGGAAATCAATAAAGAGTATAAAAACATAAAAATAGAATTACAAGAAAAAGAAATAATATTAGATGTTTATGATTTAAATAAGCAAATAGAAAAGATAAAAAATAGAAAGATATGGCTAAAATGTGGAGGATTTATAACAATAGATAAAACAGAAGCGCTAACTGCGATAGATGTAAATACTGGTAAATATACAGGAACAAGGAATTTAGAACAGACAATATTTAAAGTAAATAAAGAAGCAACAATTGAAATTGCAAAACAGTTAAGATTACGAGATATTGGTGGAATAGTAATAATAGATTACATAGATATGAAGGATCAAAAAGATAAAGTGCTTATAGAAAAAATATTAAAAGAAGAGTTAAACAAAGATAGAAGCAAAATACAAGTAGAGGGATTTACAAAATTAGATTTAATGGAAATAACAAGAAAACATATATGTAGTCATAAAGATTAGTTGCCAAAACGAAAGAATCACTTTGACAACTTAGTTAGAAAGGATTAAAAAATGGATGTAGGATTTGTATCACTAGGATGTAGTAAAAATTTGATAGATACAGAAGCAACAATAGGAATGTTTAGAAAGAATAATTTTAGAATAGTAAATGATGAATCAAAAGCAGAAATTATAGTAATAAATACATGTGGTTTTATAGATTCAGCAAAAGAAGAAGCAATAAATACAATATTGGAAATGGCTGAATATAAAAATAATAGATGTAAATATATAATTGTAATGGGATGCTTAGTTCAAAGATATTATGATGATTTAATAAAAGCTTTGCCAGAAGTTGATTTGTTTTTAAAGTTAGATGAATATGATAAAATGTGGGACAAGATAGATGATTTGATAAAAAGGAATGTGGTACAAAAGTCAAAAACTAAATCAAGTAAAAAGATATCTGAAATCCCACCAATGCCAATGTTTACACAAGAACAATTTTTAAATAGAACGATTACTACAGGAAAGAATTATGCATATTTAAAAATAGGAGAAGGATGTAGCAATAAGTGTACATATTGTGCAATTCCATATATAAGAGGTCCATTTGTAAGTAGAAATCAAGAAGATATAATAGAAGAAGCAAAAAAATTAGCAGACCAAGGAATTAAGGAATTAATTATAATAGCTCAAGATACTACTAAATATGGTATTGATTTATATGGAGAAAGTAAATTAGCTGAATTATTAGAAAAAATCAGTAAAATTGAAGGAATAAAATGGATTAGATTTTTATATTCATATCCAGAAGGAATTACAGATAAACTAATTGAGGTAGTAGCAAATAATGAAAAAATAGCAAAATACTTTGATATACCAATCCAACATATATCTAATTCAATATTGAAGAAAATGAATAGAAAAACAAGTAAAGAAGATATTGAAAACTTAATTAAAAAAATCAAAAATAAAATTCCAAATGTAGTGCTAAGAACTAGTCTTATTGTTGGTTTTCCAGGAGAAACTAAAGAAAACTTTGGTGAATTAGTGGAGTTTGTAAAAAATGCAAAATTTGATAAATTAGGAACATTTATGTATTCAAAAGAAGAAGGAACTCCAGCAGCTAAATTGCAAGAACAAATACATGGTAATACAAAAAAGGCTAGATATAATAAAATTATGAAAGTACAGCAAGAAATATCAAAACAAAATTTATTAGGTAAAATAGGAAAAACGTATACAGCATTAGTAGAAGATATATCTTTTGATGGGCAATACTATATTGGAAGAACAATGCAAGATGTGCCAGAAATTGATGGTATGGTTTATATAAAAAATGATAACAAAGTTTTAAGCAAAGATATATTAAATAAATTTGTCAAATGTGATATAATAGATGTAAGTGATTATGATTTAATCGCAACTCTAAAATAAGGAGAGAAATAATATGGATATTGAATTAAAAAATGGCGAAAAAGTAAAAGTAATGATAACAAAAAATGATGATATGTATGAGTATTATATTAAAGGCGTAAAAATAGGAGTATATGATCCAAATAAAATGTATGACAATGTTTTGATGATACAAAATACACTAGAAAATGAATTAAGTAGCGAGATAAAAGACGGAATAGATGCTATAGATAAAGCAAAAATACAAGAAGAAGCTGTTGAAAATAATAAGATACTAGAATATTGCGATGAAAGAGATTTAGAACATATAAGAGATATTTATGTTATAGATTTATCAAAAGAAGATAAAAATGTTAATAAATCAAAAATGGAAGAACAAAAAGATAAAAAAAGTAAACAAAAAAATAAAGAGGGAACAGATACTAAAGTAGAAAAGACTACAACTAAAGATATCAATATAAAACAAGAAATTAGTTTATCAGAAAGAGCAAATGACATGCATGACTTTAAAAAATGGTTAGGGGGAAAGATACCAGAGGAATTTACTAAGGTAGCTATTATTGAATCATCTCAAATGGGTAATATGAAAGATGAAAATGGGAATTCTTACAAAAACGCTTCAACAAGATATTCCCTAGCTCTTGTAGATAAAGATAATAATGTAGAGCCATTACAAAAATATATACCAAATTTAAGACAAAGAGATGCAGCTGGAAACAATCCGACTGAGCAAAAATATCAAGTAGATAAAAATGGTAATGTCGAAAAAGATGCAGTTCTAAGTGAATACGAAATAGGAAGTAAAATTATACAGATTGATAATAAAGAAATGGGAAGAGTAGAATTAAATATCGGACAAGAAGAACATGGGGGTAATGAAACAATGGGGGTGCAAATGCGAGATAGCAATTCTACTTATACAACATCAAGAGAAACTAGAAGTGTTATTGGAGAATACGAAAGTAATGGACAGTATACAGTAGATGAGAATTTAGAAGAAGCAAAACAACATACTGATTGTGATAAAATGACAAGCAAAGATATAGATGGAGATCCAAGTACTAAATCTCATAACCATATAGATGAAATCATAGAAAAGATATTAGAAAATGATGAAATTAGTTCAACATATAATTATGAGGATATAAAAAATAAGGTAGAACAGGCTTTAGAAGAAGATAATGAAGAATTAACAGAAAAAGAATTTATAGAAAAATTAGAAAAAGATATAGAAAATAATGCAGAACAAGAACATGAATTACCATCTAAGTATTAATGAATAGGAACAAAGGGACGTAGATAATGTCCCTTTGTTCTTCTATATAGGTTCAACGTGAACTACTGTTTTATAAACTTTATCTAAATTGCTTACATTTTCTTCCAGACTATCGGCCAAACTATGACTTTCAAAAGTAGACATATTACCATCTAGTTTAATTGTTAAGAAAATTAGATATTTATCTCCAACAGGTGTAGAAATGATATTTTCTATTTTTTTAATTTCTTTGTAACTGTGAGCGATATCTAAAATTAATGATTTAGTTTTATCATCAACACTTATATCCATTAAAACATTATAACTTTCTATAAATATTGTAATTCCAGTATAACAAATCCAAATAGATATACCAATACCAACTACACTATCAAACCAATGAATTCCAACAAGCGCAAGCACAATGGATAATAGAGTGAATGTTGTTACAATGCAGTCATTTCTATGATCCTTCATATTTGCTTCAAGTAAAATATTATTATATTTTAAATATGCTTTTTTTGTATATATATATAAACATAATTTGGTAATAATAGTTATAACACAAACAACAACTAAGAACCAAGAAAATTGCAGTTTACTACCTAAAATTAATGTCATAGTAGAATCATATAATAATTTGGCAGAAACAATTATCATAGAAATGCTAATGAACATAGAAAAAATATATTCAGCTTTCCCGTGGCCTAAATTGTGATCTTCATCATTTGGAGTACTTGCGATTTTATTACCAATAAAAGTCATTAAAGATGCAAAGATATCTCCAGCACTGTTTACGCTATCAGCAATCATTGCTTGACTTTTACTAACAAAACCGATAATTGCTTTTATAATTAGTAAAAAAATATTACCGATGATGCCATATATTCCAGCTTTTTTAGTTATTCTAAATTTTTCATCCATAATAAAAAAGCCTCCTTCATAATCATATTCAATATTCATATGATTATAACACAATAAATACAAAAAATAAAGAAAAATTTGCAAAAAAATACCATATATGTTATACTTGATTAGTACTAAAGGAAAAACCAAAAGAGGTGAAATAAATATATGGAAATACTTACATTTGTGTATATATTAATATTTATAATTTTCGCATTAATATCATATGCAGTATTACAAATAAAATTGTTTGGTATGAAAGTAAATGATTTTTGGACATTTATTGAAGCAAATCAAATGCTAGATAAATTATATAATTTTGCTAATCAATATGAAAGAATGTCTCCACAAGAACAACTAATATATTTAGCAGAAGCAGAAAAAATATTTAAAGCTTTTGATAATGTACCAGATGCTTTATGGGAAGAAGAATATGATAAATATAAAGAAGTGTTAACAAAATATAAAGATATAAAAATGATAAGATGGGCAGGAGATAATAGATAAAAAGTAGATTTTACAATTACGTTATAAAATCTACTTTTTTATATATAGTTATTTATATAGTATAGTTATAAAATTAGTTAATGATACCTAAGTTTTAAAACCTAATCACTATTAAACTCAAAATAATATACGCATATCTAAATGTTTTCTTCATAAATAATCTAGACTTGAATATTTCAACAGATTCAGAAATAGCACAGTATTTATCAACAAAAGTTAATATAAGACCTTCAAAAGATTTTGGTAATTCAAGTGTAACTGGCCACATATGTTTTATAATCATATCTTTTTCTTTTTCATTTAAATCAAATAATTTACAAGCATTATCACAAGCTACTTTTCCATGAGTAAAAGCATGAAGTCCCTTTCTACCAGGTTGCCTTACCCTCCAGTCATATAAAAATAAATCATGTAACATTGCAGCTCTTGTAGCAGATTTATAATCTAAATTATATTTTTTGCAAATTAAATAGCAATAATAAGCAGCTGTATAGCAATGATCAAAACAAGTTGTTTCATAATGTTGCTTGAAATTTTTCATCTGTTTAACAGTATTATTTGTAATTATATCCTTAAGAATATCTTGAAATTCTATATCTTCATTTATAAAATCTTTTATATGTTGCTTCATAAAAATCGTTCCTTTTAATAATCATATGTACTTCTTTTTAATTATAGCATAAGAAAAATATATTTTGCAATATTTTTAGATTTTTAAGATAATTTTAAGAAATTTGCATTTTGGGGTCGGGTTTGAAAGTGAGAAAGTTATGAATTTATTAGTTTTTCTAAAATTTGAACAGCATTTGTTGCTGCACCTTTTCTCAAATTGTCAGCAACTACCCAAAAATTAATACCACTTTTAACACTATAATCACGTCTAATCCTTCCAACAAATACATCATCATTACCAGTAGCTTTTGTCGCTATTGGATAATGATTTTTTTCTGGATTATCGGATAAAATAATACCAGGAAAATTTTGAAGGAGGATTTTTATATCATATAGATCAAAGTCTTTTTCAAATTCTACATTAATAGATTCGCCATGGCAATTAGTTACAGGAACTCTGACAGCTGTAGCAGTAATAGGTAAATTAGGCTTACCTAAAATTTTTCTTGTTTCATCTATCATTTTGTGTTCTTCTTTTGTATAATTATCATCCATGAATACATCTATGTGAGGAATACAATTATTATAAATAGGATAAGGAAATTTTTTTGTGTTATTTTCATCATATTGATTTTCTAAATCTTCAATGCCCAAACGGCCAGCGCCTGATACGGCCTGATATGTAGAATAAATTATTCTTTTTATACAATATTTATTATCTAAGACTTTTAAAGGTATAACAGCTTGAATAGTTGAACAATTAGGGTTGCTGATTATTCCTTTATGTTTAAAAATTTCATCAGGATTTACTTCTGGTACAATTAAAGGAACATCAGAATTCATTCGATAAACACTACTATTATCAATAACTGTACAACCTTTTGACACAGCAATAGGAATATATTTTTCAGAAACATTTCCTCCAGCACAAAAAATTGCATAATCAAAATTTAAATCAAAGGATTTTTCATTTAATTCGCAAATTATATAATCATTACCAAAGAAATTTATTTTAGTACCAGCAGATTTTTTTGAAGAGAAAAGCACATAATTAAAATTAGAAAGATTTCGTTCTTCTAAGATTTTTAAAACGGTTCTACCCACTAAGCCTGTGCTACCAACAATTGCTATTTTATGTTTTCTATACATTTAAAAGACCTCCAATATTTTAATTTATAATAAAATATGCAAAGTAAATAGAATTGATGATAATAATTTTCCCACTTTTTGACCCGACCCCAAAATGGGAATGGAATTGAATAAATTTTGCGAAAATTGTTGCATAATTTTAACAATAATAGTATAATAGTAATTGTAGCATAATAATATTAAAGGAATATTATTAAAAAAAGAGAGGTAAAAAAATGGATTATTTATATATAATAAGAGAAGCTCTAGTGTGGACTATAACTATATTTTGGTTATATCAAATAATGGTAAGTTTATGTTCTTTAGTAAAGATTAAAGACAAACCATTACAAGTGAAAAAAGATCATAGATTTATGGCGATAATACCAGCTCATAATGAAGAAGCGGTTGTTGGGAATTTGGTAGAAAGTTTAAAACGTCAAACATATAATAAAGAATTATATGATATATATGTAATTGCAGATAATTGTACAGATAATACTGCTAAAGTAGCAAAAGAAGCTGGTGCAATTGTTTATGAGAGATTTAATCAATCTAAGAAAACAAAAGGATATGCATTAGATTGGTTTTTACAACAAAAAATAGAGGAAAATGCTCCATATGATGCGTTTTTTGTATTTGATGCTGATAACATAGTAGATAAAGATTATATAAAAAATATGAATAAAAAATTATGCCAAGGTGAAGATGTTGTTCAAGGATATAGGGATATTAAAAATCCAACAGATAGCTGGATAACAGCAGGTTATGCTATTTTTTACTGGACAATGCATAGATTTTATCATTTAGCGAGATATAATTTAGGTTTATCACCATTATTAAATGGTACAGGTTTTATGGTAAGATTTGATGTAGTGAAACCACAAGGATGGGATACAGTAACATTAACTGAAGATATAGAATTTTCATTAAAAAGAATTATAAAAGGTAAAAGACTAGGTTGGGCAACAGATGCTATAGTATATGATGAACAACCAGTAGGATTTAAACAAAGTTGGTCACAAAGAAGCAGATGGACAGTTGGGCATATTCAATGTATAAAGGAATATACAAAACAATTAGCAGTGGCTGCAAAAGAAAACAAAACAATGATGAATTTTGATGGATTATTATATATAGTAGGAAGTATACCAATGTTTATACTTACATTAGTATTACTTGCAACAAACTTTTTAATGTATGCAGGAAATGGTATGACAGAGCTAGAATTAATAATAAATATATTAAGATATTTAGTTCCAACATTCTTATTACCAATAGGAACTGCATTAATAGTAATGGCTTTAGATAGAAGACCAATAAAACCAATGTTAAAAGGATTAGCTTGTTATCCATTGTTTATGGGATCTTGGCTATTAATAAACTTTAAATGTTTATTTAAAAGAGAAACAACATGGGAGAAAATTGATCATGTTAGAAATATAAAAATTGCTGATGTTTCAGAAATTGCTGAAGCAGAGACAACAGAAATTTTAGAAAAAGTTTAAAAAAACTAAAAAAAAGCTTGCTTTTTTGGTAAAAAGTGGGTATAATAATAAAAGAAATACAGTTAAGCTAGAGGAGTGGGAACAAATCCCACTCTTAATTATTGCAAAGGAGGTACGCTTTGGCAAGTATAGAAGAAAAAGTAGAAGGTCTACTAGCAAATAAGATAGAATCAATAGGATATGAACTATATGATGTAGAATACGCAAAAGAAGGAAAAAATTATTTCCTAAGAATTTTTATTGATAAACCTAATGGAATTAACTTAGAAGATTGTGAAAAAGTTAACAATGAAATAGTTGATATATTGGATGAAGCAGATTATATTAAAGAACAATACTTTTTAGAAGTATCTTCTCCAGGAGTTGAAAGGGTTTTAAGAAAAGATAAGCATCTACAAGAAAATTTAGGAATAGAAGTTGAGATTAAGTTATTTAGAAAAGATGAAAAAGGAAATAAAGAATATAGAGGAGTTTTGAAAAGTTTTAATCAAGACGAGATTATTTTAGATGATGGAATAACATTAGAAAGAAAAAATATAGCATTAATAAAAACAATATATAATTGGTAAAAGGGAGGAATTAAAAAATGAAAGAACAAGCTATTGATAATAAAGAATTAATATTAGCTTTGGAGGAACTAGAAAAAGAAAAGGGGATAAAAAAAGAATATCTATTAGAAGCAATAGAAACAGCTTTGGTTACAGCATATAAAAGAAATTTTGATGCATTAGAAAACGTAAGAGTTGAAATGGATAGACAAACAGGTGCAACATATGTATATTCAGTGAAAGAAGTAATGAAAAAAGCAAATGATGAAGCAACAGAAATAAGTGTTAAAGAAGCACAAAAAATAAATCCGGACTTAAAAGAAGGAGATACAGTTGAGATTGAAATAATACCAAGAGATTTTGGGAGAATTGCTGCACAAACAGCAAAGCAAGTTATAATTCAAAAATTAAGAGAAGCAGAAAGAGATATAATTTTTACAGAATTTAATGATAGAAAAGGTGAAATAGTTTCTGGGTTAATTCAAAAAGCAGACCATAATATAGTAGTAATGGATTTAGGAAAATTAGAAGGTGTAATGCCTTCAAAAGAGCAAATACCAACAGAAAACTATAAAGTAAATGATAAAATTAAAGGATATGTTCTAGATGTTGAAAGAGGAGCAAAAGGAGCTCCACAAGTTATAGTATCTAGAAGCCATCCAGATTTTGTAAGAAAACTACTAGAATTTGAAATACCAGAAATATATGAGGGAGTAATAGAAATAAAAAGTGTTTCTAGAGATCCAGGATATAGAAGTAAGGTAGCTGTATATTCACCAGATCCAAATATTGATCCAGTAGGTTCATGTGTTGGACAAAAAGGTGTAAGAATTCAAAATGTTATAAATGAATTAAATGGAGAAAAAATAGATGTTATAGAATGGAATGATGATCCAGCTATATATATTGCGTCTAGCTTATTACCAGCACAAATATTAGCAGTAGATATAAAAGAAGAAGAAAAATTTGCACAAGTAATCGTACCAGATGATCAATTATCACTTGCTATAGGAAGATCAGGACAAAATGCACGATTAGCTGCAAGATTAACAAATTGGAAAATTGATATAAAATCAGAAACACAATTTAGAGAAATGTTAATTGAAGCTCAAAATAGTGAACAAACTGAAGAACAGGCAGAAGAAGCAGAATAAAAATGAAATGGGAACATACAATAAAAGGAGGACAAAACAATGAATAGACAACCACAAAGAACATGTATGGGATGCAATGAAAAAAGAGATAAAAAAGATTTGATTAGAATAGTGAAAAACAAGGAAAATGAAATCAGTATTGATAAGACTGGAAAGGCTCAAGGAAGAGGTGCATATATTTGTGATGATATTACTTGTTTAGAAAAATTAATCAAAACGAGAAGAATAGAGAAGATATTTGATATGAAGATATCAGAAGAAATTTATGAAAATTTAAGAGGTGTAATTCTTGATAAATAAGAAGATATTAGGTTTAGTTGGATTATCTGCAAGGGCAAGAAAAGTATTATTTGGAGCAGATAGTGTAGAAACTCGGAATAAAAAAGAAAAAGGTTAATTTAATTATTATAGCTGAAGACTCTTCACAAAGAACAAAAGATAAATTTAAAAAGCTAAGTGAAGTAAACAATGTACCACATATAATCGCTGGAAATATAGATGAACTAAGTAAAGCTATTGGGAAATCAAATAAAGCAATTATAGGAATTGAAGATATAAATTTATCAAAAGAAATACAAAAAATAAATAATGGGGGTGATGTTATTGGGTAAGATAAAAATACATGAAATAGCTAAAAAGCTAGGCTTAACCAGTAAAGAAATATTAGAAGTAGCAAACAAACTAAATATTGAAGCAAAAAGTCATTTGAGCGGAGTAGATGAAGATGAAGCTAAAAAGATAGAAGAAGCTGCATCTAAAAAGAATGTAAAAAAACAAGATAAGGTGAATGGTAAAGTAAAAATGGAACAAAAAGAAGAAAATAAGAAAGAAAAAAGAAAAGAAGAAAAAGCACCTGTTATTATTAGGAGAGAAGTTATAATAGCTGCAGAAGAACCTGTTAAGAAGAAAGAAGTAAAAAAAGAAGAAAAGAAAAACAATGTTGGATTTGTGGAAAGAAAACAAAACAAAGATTACAATATTGTATATAGAAACAAACCTAATAAGCCAATGACAGTAAGTGAACTATTTGGATTAAAAAAAGAAGAGCCTAAAAAAGAAGAAAAAGAGATAATCGCAGAAGAAAAAGTCAAAGAAGAAGTAATAAAACAAGAGGTTAAAGTAGAAGAAAAGGAAGAGACAAAAAAAGAAGTGAATAAGGAAGAAAAAACAACACAAATAGTAAACAACCAAAATAGAAATAATTATAACAATAGAAATAATAATGGATATAATAACCAAAATAGAGGTCAAAACAGAAACCAAAATACTAATAGATATAATGGTCAACAAAACAGAAATCAAAATGGTAATGGATATAATAATCAAAATAGAAGTCAAAATAATGGTGGATACAACAATCAAAATAGAAATTCAAATAATAACTTTAATAGAAATAATAATAATAATAGATTTAATAATAGAAACAATAATGATAGGTTTGGAAAAAGGCCTTTAGATGAAAAAGGAATTGAAAAAAATATTAAAAATATTATGGCTGTTGAAACAGTTGAAAAGGAAAATGTTAGAGAATATAATAGAGGAATAGATAAACAAAGAAATAATAAATTTGACGAAAATAAAACGAATAAAAAGTCAAAATCAAGAAAAAATAGTAGAGAAGGATTTGATGAAGGAAAACTAAAAACTTTAAAACAAGCAAATAAACTTTCAAATATGTTTGATGAACAAGATGGTGGAATGTTAGATTACTATGATTTAACAACAGAACGTGGTAGAAGAGGAAAGAAGAGAAATAATAAAAATCAAGAAGAAAGAACAAAACAAAAAATCTTTAAATTAACAGAAATTGAAATACCAGAAAACGTAACTGTAAAAGACTTTGCAGCAGAAATGAAAAAAACAACAGCAGAAGTAATTAAAAAATTATTAGGTTATGGAATAATGGCTACAATTAACCAAGAAATTGACTTTGATACAGCATATTTAATTGCACAAGAGTTTGGAATTACAGCTAAGAAGAAAGAAACTGTAACAGAAGAAGATATCTTGTTTGATGATTCTGAAGATAAAGACGAAGAGTTAGAAACAAGACCACCAGTTATTGTTGTTATGGGACACGTAGATCATGGTAAAACATCACTTTTAGATGCTGTAAGAAAAACAAATGTTATTGAAGGAGAAGCAGGAGGAATTACACAAGCAATTGGTGCTTATAAAGTTAAGGTTAATGATAGAGAAATCACTTTCTTAGATACACCAGGACATGAAGCATTTACAGCAATGAGAGCAAGAGGAGCTCAAATTACAGATATTGCTATTTTAGTAGTAGCTGCAAATGATGGAGTAAAACCTCAAACAATAGAAGCTATAAACCATGCTAAATCAGCAGGAATACCTATTATAGTAGCAATAAATAAAATAGATTTACCAGATGCCAATATTGATAAAGTAAAACAAGAATTAATGACATATGAATTAGTACCAGAAGAATGGGGTGGAGACACAATATATGTTCCAATTTCAGCTAAAAAAGGAGAAAATATTGACCAATTGTTAGAAATGGTATTATTAGAGGCTGATGTATTGGAATTAAAAGCAAATCCAAATAAACAAGCAAAAGGAACTGTAATAGAAGCTCGTTTAGACAAATCAAAAGGTTCAATTGCAACAATGCTTGTACAAAGAGGAACTTTAGATGTTGGAGATACTATAGTTGTTGGTTCTTCTATTGGTAGAATAAGAGCTATGAAAGATGACAAAGGCAAAAATGTAAAAGCTGCTGGACCATCTACACCAGTAGAAATCATGGGATTAACAGAAGTTCCACAAGCCGGAGATACATTCTACGAAGTTAAAAATGAAAAAATGGCAAAACATTTAATAGAAAAGAGAAAACGTCAAGAAAGAGAAAAAGCAATAAATGCAACAACAAAAATAACATTAGACAATCTATTTAGCCAAATGGAAGAAGGAAACTTAAAAGTATTAAATCTAATTGTAAAAGCAGATGTACAAGGATCTGTAGAAGCAGTAAAACAAGCATTAGAAAAATTACAAAATGAGGAAGTTAGAGTAAAAGTAATTCATGCAGCTGCAGGAGCTGTAAATCAATCAGATGTAACACTTGCTAAAGTTTCAAATGCTATAATCATAGCATTTAATGTAAGACCAGATAATATGGCTAAAGAAATGGCTGAAAAAGATGAAGTAGAAATTAAACAATACTCAATTATTTACCAAGCAATAGAAGATGTAGAACTAGCCATGAAAGGAATGTTAGATCCTAAATTCGAAGAAAAAGTAATAGGAAATGTAGAAGTAAGACAAACATTTAGAATATCAAATGTAGGAACAATTGCAGGAGCATACGTACTATCTGGAAAAGTCGAAAGAAATGCAGGAGTAAGAGTAATTCGTGAAAATGTAGTAATACATGAAGGACATCTATCAACATTAAAAAGATTTAAAGATGAAGTAAAAGAAGTAGGAAAAGGCTTTGAATGTGGAATGCAAATTGAAAACTACAATGATATAAAAGAAGGAGATATTATCGAAGTATTTGTTATGGAAGAAATAAAGAGATAACGTTCCAATGTCCCATTGGGGACGTTTCTCTTTGGGACATTTTAAAATAGTAGAAAGGAAAGTTGAAATATATGGCAAATAAACATGAAAAACAAAGAGATTTTCATAAAAGAACAAGATTAACTGATGCAGCTTTAAATGGTATTAAAGGAACTACTGAGTCAAGTATCAATAAACTATATAGACCTGAGTATCGTGAAAAGGACGAATATATTTTACCAAATGGAATATCTACTAGTTATTCTGTAGTTAAAACTATGGATGACTTGGATAAGAATAAAGATAAATCACATTCAGAAGAGACAGGCAGATAGGAGGTAAAGAAATGCCAGAAAATAATAATAGACTAGGAAGAATAGATGAAGAATATAGAAAAGAAATCAGTCAGATAATAAGTTATGAACTAAAAAACCCTAATGTAACAGGAATGATTAGTGTAACTAAAGTTAAAGTTACAAATGACTTGAAATTTGCTAAAGTATATGTAAGTATATTAAATTCAAAAAATATAAAAGAAACATTAGCAGGATTAAAAAAATCATCTGGATTTATAAGGTCTGAATTGGCAAAAAGAGTGAATTTGCGTAATACACCAGAGATTATATTTGAATTAGATGATTCAATGGAATATGGAGCAAAAATAGATAGTATTTTAAAAGAAATAATGCCAAAAAAAGAAGATTAATAAATTCCTTTTTTGGGGTCGGGTCTTAAAATGAGAATTTCTCATTTTAAGACCCGACCCCAAAACGGGAGAAAGGAATATAAATATGACTTTAGATGAGATTTTAAAAGAAATAGAAAAAGCGCAAAGTATTGTAATTCTAACACATGAGTCACCCGATGGAGATGCTATAGGAAGTAGTTTGGCTCTAAAATTTATGATAGAAAAATTAGATAAAAAAGTAGATGTTATAATTCCTGAGTATTCTAGATTATTTGATTTTTTACCAAGTGTTGAGGAAATAAAAGAAGAGTCAGAAATAAAAAACTATGATTTAGCGATATCAGTAGACTGTGCAACTTTTAAGAGAATGGCAAAAAGGGAATATTTTGATAAAGCAAATAAAACAATTGTGATTGATCATCATGGAAGTAATAATATGTATGGTGATTTAAACTATGTAAATCCAGTATCACCATCTTGTTGTGAAATATTAGCTGGAATGATTCAGTATTTTGAAATTGATATAACAAAAGAAATTGGAATATGTATTATGACAGGAATAATAACAGATACAGGAGGTTTTCGTCATCAAGGTATAAATCCAGAGACTTTTGAGTTTACAGCAGAATTAATAAGAAAAGGAGTTAATATACCAGAAATTTATAAGAAAACATTACGTACTACAACTAAGGCTAATTTTGAGTTAACTAAGAGAGTTATGAATAGAATGGAATTTTTTGAAGAAGGAAAGATAGCATTTACATATATAACATCAGAGGATGAAAAAGAAGTATGTGCAGAACCAGGAGATCATGAAGGATTAGTTAATATAGGGATGGATATTGAAGGTGTTGAAGTTTCAATATTTATAAGGCAAAAAGATGAGGAGAATGCATATAAAATATCCTTACGTTCATTTGATAAAATAAATGTATCAGATATTTGCCTAATGTTTGGTGGTGGAGGACACCCAAGAGCAGCAGGAGCACTAGTACAAGGAGATGTTGAACAGGTAAAACAGAAAGTAATTAAAGAAGTAAGAAAGGCTTTATAATGGATGGAATAATAGTTATAAATAAACACAAAGGATGTACATCACATGATATAGTATATAAAGTTAAAAAAGTATTTAATAAAAAAGTAGGGCATACAGGAACTTTAGATCCAATGGCAACAGGTGTGTTGCCATTACTTATAGGAAAAGGAACATTATGTTCTAAATATTTAGTAAATCATGATAAAACATACAGAGTTAATTTACAATTAGGAAAAAAGACGGATACAGCAGATAGTGAAGGAAATATAATTGAAGAAAGAGAAGTTAGACAAGAAAAGCTGGAAAAAGATTATATAAAGGAAGTGTTAAAAACTTTTGTAGGAAAACAAAAGCAAATTCCTCCAATCTATTCTGCCATAAAGGTAAATGGAAAAAAATTATATGAATATGCAAGAAAAGGTCAAGCTGTAGCTATTGAGCCAAGAAATATAGAAATATATAATATACAATTATTAGATATAGATAATAATAATAAGCAACTGAAATTTCAAGTTAGTTGTTCAAAAGGTACATATATTAGAAGTTTATGTGAAGATATAGCAAAAAGATTAGGAACAGTAGGATATATGTTAGAATTAGAAAGACTACGAGTAGGTGATTTTAAAATAGAGAATTCTATAACAATACAGGAGCTTATGGAAAATAAAGACACAGATACATACATAAAAGAACATTTTATTTCTTTAGAAAAAATATTTAAAGAAAGTGATACAATAAAATTAGATGATAGAAAATTAAAATTGTTTTTAAATGGTGTAAAATCAACTCAAAAAAGTAAAGATGGAATATATAAAATATATTGTAATAATAAATTTATTGGGACTGGTACAGTAGAAAAAGGTTTATTAAAACGTGATATAATTTTATAAAAATAAAAGAATATATGAAAAATCATTCTCATATACTTAAACATAAAAGTATATAAGGAGTGATTTTTTTGTATTATATCCATGAGACTGACAAGCCTAGAAAAATATTAAGAAAATTAAATATAATTCATCTAATTGATAATAAAATAATATTACCTATAAACAATGAAGAAATAACACAAAGACAAGCAGAGAAATTAGCTTTAAAAACAAAAAAGATTTTAAACAAGACAAATTGTAATAAAGTTCTAGTAAGTAAAAAGATAAAAAGTAAAGAACAATATATAGATTATTTAAATTCATATAATATTAGTATTATAAATGGAAGATGGTTATTTGAAGTATTGATATATGATGTATTACAATATATTATGAAAGTTAAAGAAATGAAAAAGGAAGAAACTCGGTATATCTATAACAATTAATGAAGTTACAGAAAATGCATTACACAATATAAGAAAGATAGCAAGAGAATATAAGAGAGTAAGTATTGTAACAAATCATATTTCAAAATTTAAAAATATAGAAAGACAGATTTTGGAAGATGAAGGAATAATGATAACAGTAGCGAATAATAAAAGGAAAAGCTTAGCAAAATCACCAATAATATTAAATATAGATTTCCCAAAAGAATTATTAAATAAATATAATATTTATGATGAAGCAATAATTATAAATTTAAAAGGAAATATGAAAATCAACAGTAAAAGATTTAATGGGATTAATATAAATGATTATGAGATTACATATGTAAATGATGATATATATTTTGAGGATTATAATATACTAGAAAAATACTGTAAAAAAGATATATATGAAGCCTTAATATATAAAAAACAACCATTTGAAAATATAATTAAAAAAGTTAAAAAAGATAATGTTAAAATTGCTGCACTTATTGCAAATAATACGATTATTTAATTTATGTAAAATATAGATGATTGAATTTATTAAAAATTTCTTTAAAAGCTTTCTTTTTTTAAAAAAGTATAATATAATGTATTTGTCGAATTTTAATTGGCAAGGAGGTAATAAAATGCCAAGTAGTAATAATGATAAAGATAAAACAAAATCATATAAAGTTCAAAATGGAAAAAGAAGAAAGAAAACAAATAATAAAAGAACAGCAAATAAATCAAGGAAAAGACCAGAAGTGAAAAGAAAGCAAAATTGTAAAAAGGGAAACAAACAATCAAAACATCCTAAATTAGTTATGGCGTTTAAAATATTAATAATTATAATCTTGCTTTTATGTGTTATAGGAGCAGGAATTGTTGCAGGAATGTTTTTTGGCTTATTTGGAGATGAATTTGAAATAACAAAAGACGAATTAAAAATTGAAGCTTCAAACTCTGTTATAGTAGATAAAAATGGGGCAGTTGTTGCCAATTTAAGTGGAGATGAAAAAAGAAAGATAATAAAAATAGAAGACATGGCAGATTATCTACCAAAAGCTTATGTAGCGATAGAAGATGAGAGATTTTATAAACATAATGGAGTTGATATAAAAAGAACAGGTGGAGCCATAATAAATACAGTACTTGGTAAAAGCTCATATGGAGGAAGTACAATTACTCAACAGTTAGTTAAAAATATAACAAAAGATGATGAGGCATCAGGAATAGCTGGAATAATGAGAAAAGTAAAAGAATGGGCAAAAGCATATCAAGTAGAAAGAATGATATCTAAAGATCAAATTCTTGAATTATATTTAAATATTTTATATATAGGTGGAGAAGGAAATCTTCATGGAGTAGAATTAGGAGCAGAATATTATTTTAATAAAAGTGCAAAAGATTTGGATTTAGCAGAATGTGCATTTTTAGCAGGAATAAACACATCGCCAAGTAAATACAATCCATATAAATTAGCATCAGAAAATGATACAGAAGAAAAAAGAAATGAAAGAATTAAGTCTAAAACATTAACAGTGTTATCTAAAATGAAAGAATTAGGTTATATACAAAATGAAGATGAATATAATGTTGCTGTTTCAAAAGCAGAAGCTGGATTAACATTTGAAAAAGGAGCACAAAGTACAGGAACATCATATTCGTACCATGCAGATGCGGTTGTTGAACAAGTAATTGGCCAAGTAATGGAAGAAAAGGGAATATCAAGACAATTAGCTGAAAACTATGTATACAGTAGTGGACTTACAATATATTCAACAGTTGATCAAACAATACAAACTAGAATAGAACAAGAAACTCTTAAGGAAAAATATCAATTTAATGGTGTTGATAAAGATAAAAATGGAGAGAAGAAAAATGACCATACACAAGCAGCTTTTGTAGTGATAGATCACCAAACAGGAAATGTTATAGGTGTATCTGGAGGATTAGGAGAAAAAACAGGAGCAAATTTAAATAGAGCAACTCAAACTAATAGACAACCAGGTTCTTCAATAAAACCAATTGCAGATATAGCACCAGCATTAGAAGAAGGAATAATAACTGCAGCAACAGTATATGATGATGTACAAACAGATTTTAGTGGATATAAACCAAAAAATGATGGTAATAAATATAGAGGATTAATAAATATTAGGGATATAATTGCATACTCACAAAATGTTCCAGAAGTCAAAATTATGAGAGAACTAACACCAGGTAAATCAATTGATTATTTAAGAAATTTTGGAGTAACAAGCTTATATAAAAATGGAGAAAATCCAAAAAAAGATGATGAAAGCTTACCTCTTGCAATTGGAGGAATTTCAGATGGAATTAGCCCATTAGAAATGGCAGCAGCATATGCTACAATAGCAAATAATGGAGAATATATAACACCAACTTTCTATACAAAAGTTGTAGATGTGAGTGGAAATACAGTATTAACACCAACTCAAGAAAGAAGAAGAGTAATATCAGAACAAAATGCATATATAGTGAAATCAATATTACAAGAGCCTGTAAAAAAAGGAACAGCAACATATTGTTCTATATCAGGAATGGATGTAGCTGCTAAAACAGGAACAACAGACAATAGTTATGATAGATGGCTTTGTGGATTTACACCATATTATGCAGCAGCTTGTTGGTTTGGATATGATAATCCAGAAGAAGTAAGATATAATGGTACAAATCCAGCAGGACAAATATGGGACGCAATAATGACAGATATTCATAAAGGATTAGAAAAAGCATCATTTAAAAGACCTGGAGGAATTGTAGAACAAACAGTATGTAAAACAACTGGTTGTGTTGCAACAACAGGATGCACAGATACGTATAAAGAAATCTTTGCACAAAATCACCTACCTGAAAAATGTCCAGGACATGGCACACAAAACTTATGTACAGAATCAGGGTTGATAGCAAATGAATATTGCCCAAGTACAAAACCAAATAGTTATGGTGTTGTGCCACCAAAAGAGAAACTAAATTTGTGGAAAGCTTCAGGTAAAAGTTCTTCATCAGGAAAAGAAGTAACAGAAACTTGTACAATACATAAAAAACCAGAAGAATCAGAAAAGCCAAAAACAAATACAGTAAACACAAATACTACAAATACAAATTCTACAAACACATCTTCAAATACAAATACTGGAGGAGATAATGGAGGAACATCAGGAGGGAATACAGGAACTGAAAAACCAGATGAAGGACCTTCAGGAGGAAATGCAGGAACTGACAAACCAGATGAAGGAACAACACCAACTAATCCATAGTAACTAAGACGTTGAGATGTGGAACAAAGATATTTCACATCTCATATTAAAAAATATTAATAAAATTTGAAGGGAGACTATAATGGATATATTTTTTAGTAATACATTGACAAAGAAAAAAGAGTTATTTACCTCAATAGATAAAGAAGAGGTGAAAATATATTCATGTGGACCAACAGTATATAAAGATGCAACAATTGGAAATATGAGAACAAATATATTTCAAGATGTTTTAAGAAGAGTTTTAAGATATAATGGATATAAAATAAAGCATGCAATGAATATAACAGATGTGGGGCATTTGGTATCTGATGGTGATGAAGGTGAAGACAAAATGTTAAAGTCAGCAAGAGAAGAAAATAAAACACCGTTAGAAATATCTAAATATTATACAGATTTATTTTTTAAAGATTTAGAATTATTAAATATAGAAACACCAGAGATTGTATGTAAAGCAACAGAACATATAAATGAAATGCTTGAATATGTTAAAAAACTAGTACAAAAAGGATATGCATATGAAACCTCTACAGCTATATATTTTGATATATCTAAATTAGATAAATATCCAATATTATCAAACTTGAATTTAGAAGAACAAAAAGCAGGTGCAAGGGTTGATATAGATCCAGAAAAAAGAAATCCATATGATTTTGCTTTATGGATAAAAGCACCAGAAAATCATCTGATGAAATGGGATAGTCCTTGGGGATTAAGTTACCCAGGATGGCATATAGAATGTTCTGCAATGGGACAAAAATATTTAGGCGAACAATTTGATATACATACAGGTGGTATAGACTTAATACCAACACACCATGAAAACGAGATAGCTCAAAGTAAAGGAGCTTGTGGAAAAATTCCAGCTAATTATTGGATGCATGGAGAATATTTGCTAATCAATGGTGGGAAAATGTCAAAGAGTTTAGGAAATGTGTATTTGATTAAAGATTTTATTGAAAGAGGATATGACCCAATTGTATATAGATTATTTAGCTATTCATGTCATTACAAAAATAAATTAAATTTCACTTGGGAAGGAATAGAAGCGGCTTCAAAATCATTAGAAAGACTAAAACAAGGATATAAAAATCATCTAGAAGGAAAAGATGAAATAGACCAAAGTATAATTAATGAATATGAGGAGAAATTCCATAAAGCAATAAATGATGATTTAAACATGCCAGCTGCTATGAGTGCTGTATGGGAGGTTGTCAGAAATGATAAGAAATCTCCTAAATTGGCAGAATTGTTAATAAAATTTGATACAGTGTTAGGTTTAAAAATAAACGAAGAAACTAAAAAACAAATAGAAGAGATACCACAAGAAATATTAGATTTAGTAGAACAAAGAAAAAAAGCAAGAGAAAATAAGGACTGGATTAAATCAGATGAATTAAGAGATTTAATACAAAGTAAAGGATATGAAATCAAAGATACCAAAGAAGGGACAGAAATTAAGCAAATGTCCCATTAGGGACGTTTGTCTATGGGACATTTGGGAAGTGTCCCAAACAGAAACGTCCCCAATAGGACAAAAAAAGGAGGAATTTAAAATGGCAATTTTATTACCAGGAGGAGCAGGATATATAGGAAGTCATACTGCTGTAGAATTATTAAATGAAGGAAAGGAAATAGTTATTATAGATAACTTTTCAAATAGTAAACCAGAAGTTTTAGATAGAATAAAACAAATAACAGGTAAAGAGTTTAAGTTTTATGAATTAGATTATCTAGATAAGGAAAAATTAGAAAAAGTATTTGAAGAAAATGAAATTGATAGTGTTTTAAACTTTGCAGGATATAAAGCAGTAGGAGAATCAGTTCAAAAACCTATAGAATATTATACAAATAATGTATCAGGATGTTTAGTTTTGCTAGATGTTATGAAAAAATATAATGTAAAGAAGTTTATATTTAGCTCTTCAGCAACAGTATATGGAGATCCAGAGTTTATTCCGATTACAGAAGAATGTAAAACAGGAGGAACTACAAATCCATATGGTACATCAAAGTTATTTATAGAACAAATATTAAAAGATACATATGCATCTGATAATAGTTGGGATATATGTATATTAAGATATTTTAACCCAGTAGGAGCACATGAAAGTGGATTAATTGGAGAAGAACCACAAGGTATACCAAATAACTTAATGCCATATGTAGCAAGAGTTGCTGCTGGAACTTTAAAAGAGTTATCTGTATTTGGAAACGATTATGATACTCATGATGGAACAGGAGTAAGAGATTATATTCATGTTGTAGATTTAGCTAAAGGACATGTATCAGCATTAAATAAATTAGATAAAGAAGGAAAAGGACTGTATATTTATAACTTAGGAACAGGAACTGGATATAGTGTGTTAGATATGGTAAAAGGATTTGAACAAGCGACAGGTAAAGAAGTGCCATATAAAATAGCTCCAAGAAGAGCAGGTGATATTGCAACTTGTTATGCAAATCCTAAAAAAGCTAAAGAAGAGTTGGGCTGGGAAGCTACAAAGAATTTAGATGATATGTGTAAAGACTCTTGGAATTATATAAGAAATAATGGCTAAGAATTAGTGAAAAAAGGAAGGTCGATGATATTAGAGGCTTTTCTTTTTTTAAATAAAATGATTTTTAATATTTACAATAAGCTAAAAAGTTTACTAAAAATAATAAGTTATTTGTCCTATAATTTTTTAAAAAATTGTAATAAAAAAGTAACAAAAAAGTAAAGAAAAATTGCTTGCTAGTTATTGAATAAAAAACGTAGAAATTGTATAATAATGATGAATAATAGAATAGTTTTTCATATTTGCGATGAAAAAAATTTTAATATAAATACAGAATAAAAGTGGTATAATATAAAAATGTTAAAAAGTAGAGGTAAAAAATGAGTATCGAATTAAAAATACACCAACAAGAAGCTTATAATGGAGTAAAAGAAGAATTTGAAAATGGTAATAGAGCAGCAATAATTCATCCTACAGGAACAGGAAAATCTTATATTGCACTAAAACTGATAGAAGATAATCAGGGAAAGAAAGTTTTATATTTAGCGCCTAGTATATCAATTTTACATCAAATAAAAGAAGATTCAATAAAATACAATGGACAAAAATTTTTAGGACTAGAAAGAATGACATATCAAAAAACATCAAAACTGGATAATGAAGAAATGAAAAAAATCAATCCAGATATAATAGTTCTTGATGAGTTTCATCATTGTGGAGCTCCAGTTTGGGGAGAAGCTGTAAATGAGTTATGTAATATGTTTCCGGATGCAAAAGTTTTAGGATTATCAGCAACACCAATTAGATATTTTGATGGTAATATTGATATGGCTGAAGAGATGTTTGGAAATCATATAGCATCAGAAATATCTTTTATGGAAGCTATAGAAAAGGGTATTCTTCCAGAATTTGATTATGTTAGTGCAATGTATGGGTATGAAGATAAATTATTACAATTAAAAGAACAAATAGAAAATTCAAATTCAACTCAATCAAGAAAAGACGAAGCAAGAAAACTTTTTGAAGAATTATCGAAACAATTAAATAAGGATACAGAGAATTTGCCTGAAGTTTTAGAAAAACATATTACTAATAAAAATGGAAAATACATGGTATTTTGTTCTAATATAGAAGAAATGGAAAAAAAGATTCAAGAATCACAAGATTTATTCTCTAAAATTAATCCTAATATAAAGATATATAGTGTTGCATCTTCAGAAAGCTTAAAAAACAATAAAAAAATATTAAAACAATTTGAGAATGATAATAATGAAAATACATTAAAATTAATATTTTCGGTAAATATGTTAAATGAAGGATATCACTTACCAGATATTGATGGAGTAGTGATGATGAGACCAACGAAATCTCCTACAATATATATGCAACAAATTGGTAGAGCATTAACAGTAGGAAACTCTTCAAAAAGACCAGTTATTATAGATTTAGTTGATAATTTTGATTCTATAAGAGTTGTTGAGGATTTTACAAGAGAATTAAATGGAAGAATGAAGGACGATAATACAAAAGATGATTCTAAAAATAGAAAATTTAAAATAGTAGATTATACAAAAAATATTGGAGAGATATCTAGAAAGATTGAACAACTTAGTCGATTACAATCATTATCAATAGAAGAAAAAATTGATTTATTTGAAAAGTTTATTAATGAAAATCCAAATGAAAAAATTCACAGTGACACAATTTTTGAAGGATATCCAATTGGTAAATATTTGATACAGATTAGACAAAGTATGGTATATGATAAAAATATGGTTAAATATAGCGAAGAAGATAAAGAAAGATTAGAAAAACTAGGAATATTATATTTATATGAGAAAAAAGATACTATAGAAGAAAAAATAAAACGTTTGAAAGATTTTTGTGAGAAATATCCATATGCATTTTCTAATAGAATAGATTTGCAGAAAAAATTTGAAAGAGATGAAATCAAGTATTTAGAAGAATTATATAAATCGGATTATCAGTATATTATTAATCGAAAATCAAGAGGAAAATTACCTAAAGAATTAGAACAAGAATTGATAGATGCAAAACTAGGTGGAGTATTTGGATTAACAAAAGAAGATGAAGTGTTAGAAGAAAAATATGGAATTCAAACAAAAAGTATTATACAATTAGTACAAGATTTTGGAACAATTGATAATTTTAGAGATGCTTATATTCAATATAAAGTAGACCTAGTGAATGCCAACACAGAAAAAAGAAAAGAAAGATTAAACGAGAATGAAAATATATCATGGTATCAAAATGATTTACCATTAATAAATAATTTCGATTTTTATGGTAAAAAAGAATATAACATATTATTAGACTGCATTTATGATAAAGATCATAATAGAAGGGGAAAAGTAATAAGTGATAAAATAGATATAGGTATAAATCTAAGTTTAGATGAATTGAAAGAGAAAGAAAAATCAATAATTCAATTACGTTTTGGACTTAAAGATGGTTATCCAAAAACATTCAATGAAGTAGCAAAAATATATGATGTTACTCCAGAAAGCATAAGACAAATGGAAATTAGAGCATTAAGAAAATTGAGAAATCCTACAAGAAAAAAATTCATTGATGAGTATGTATATGAACCAACAGAAGAATTTGTGAAAAAATATTTTTCAATGCATGATGTATTTGTTGGTGACAATGAACCAAATTTAAGTAAAGATAAGATTGATGAATTAATGAAAATAGTCCAAGAACAACGAGAAACTGAATTAAAAGAAAAAGAACAAAAAGAACGAGAAAGATATGAAAAAGGTGAAATACATTTAGATGAAATTGGGCTATCTACGAGAGCTTATAATTGTTTGGCACGTTATATAAGAGGAAGAGATATAGTAGAAAGTTATACAATTTCCAACTTGATAAATGAAATTGAAAAATATGAAGATTTTAATATGATTAGAAACTTAGGTGAAAAGACAAAGTATGAAATAATTGATAAAGTACATAGTCTGGGATTTAAGTTTAAATATGAAGAAGATAAAGAAACAAAAACACAATTAGAAATATTAGAAGATGAGCAAAAAAAATTACAAGAAACCTTAGAACAAACTGAAAAGTTAGAGAATGAAGTTATGCAAGCAGAGAAAAAAGACAAATCTAACAAAATAGGAGATTAAAATATGAATAAAGATATTGTGGAATATAAAGAAAATTTTATATCTAAAATTAAAAAAATGTTTAGAAATTTATTTTCTAACAGAGAAAAAATACAAGATAATACTAATACAGAAAAAATGATAAGAGATGTAGAGAATAATACTTTTAAAGAAAATATAATTGTAAAGCAAGATGAAGAAGAATTGAAAGTAATAAAGCTACAAAAAGAATATAAAGCAGGAAAAATATTTGAAGAAGATATGACAGATGAAGAACGTAGTAAATTAATAGAATTATATCAGAAACAAAATAAAGAATTAAAAGAGAAGATAGAAATAAAAAGGAATAGAATAAGAAAAAGACTAGATGAACTAAAAGTATCATAAGAAGACAATGACAAAATAAACACTAAATATGAAGAAAGCGAAAATATAAAATAAATAATATATTTTCGCTTTTGATTATATTATAAGAGTGTTTTTTAAAATTTATTATAATATAAATACTTTGAACGCAATTTTACTTTGATAATTTTATTGTTCTCTTGCTATTGTAAAAACAGACAATTTGTAATATAATAGAAAAGTAAAAAGGGAGAGGTTTTATGGATGAAAAGTTAGAAAAATTAAAAAAAGTAATTTTAGAAAAAATTGAATGTGAAGCAATCGTATTATTCGGAAGTTATGCAAGAGGTACACAAAATAAAGAAAATGACATTGATATTGCCATAAAGCCAAAAAGAGAAATAAATAAGAAAGAATTATTTTACTTGTCTCAAGAACTAGAAGATATAATAAATATAGAAGTGGATTTGATTGACTTAAATAATATAGGAGATGGACTTAGGTATGAAATATTAATTAATGGAAAAACAATTTATTGTGAAAATGAGTTTAAATTCGAATTATATAAGTTAGATATGTATAGAGAATATTTAGAATTAAACGAAAGTATAAATAGATGGTTTAAATAGAAAATATAAATAATAGGAGGAAAGTATGATAAATTTTAAACAAGAAATAGCTAAAGTTATAGCTAAAGAAACAAATTTGAATGAAAAAGAATTAGAAACATATATAGAAACACCAAAAGATTCTAATAATGGAGATTATGCATTTCCGTGTTTTAGATTAGCAAAAGAGCTAAAAAAGGCACCACAAGTTATAGCAAGTGAAATAAAAGAAAATATCCAAATAGATGAAAATATAATAGAAAAAATAGATATAGCAGGTGGATATTTAAATTTCTATGTTAATAAAAGTTTAATGACTAAAGAAGTATTAGGTGAAGTAGCTAATAGTGAAGATTATGGAAAATCAAGCTTAGGAAATGGAAAAAATATTGTAATTGATTATTCAGCACCTAATATTGCAAAACCATTTCATATTGGACACTTACGTTCAACAGTAATTGGAGGAGCTTTGTATAATATATATAAACATCTAGGATATAATGTGATAGGCGTAAATCATTTAGGAGACTATGGAACACAATTTGGAAAACTAATTGAAGGATACAAATTATGGGGACAAGAATATGATATTGAAAAAGATCCAATAAATGAATTAACAAAAATATATATTAGAATAAATAATCTTTGTAAAGAAGATGAAGAAGTATTAGAAGCATGTAGAAATAATTTTAAGAAATTAGAAGATGGAGATTCATATTGTGTTGAAATCTGGAAAAGATTTAGAGATTTAAGTTTAAAAGAATTTCAAAAAGTTTATGATTTATTAGGAAGTAAGTTTGATTCATGGAATGGAGAAGCTTTTTATTCTGATAAAATGCCTGAAATAATAGATATTTTAGAAAGTACAGGTAAATTAGTAGAATCACAAGGTGCAAGAGTTATAGATTTAGAAGAAAGCGGAATAAATACACCATGTATAATAGAAAAAACAAATGGATCAACTACTTATGCTACAAGAGATTTAGCAGCAATTATGTATAGGGCAAGAACATACGATTTTGATAAAGCCTTATATGTAACTTCATATGAACAAGTTTTACATTTTAAGCAAGTATTTGAAGTAGCGAAATTATTGGGATTAGATGAAAAATATATAAAAGGATTAAATCACATATCATTTGGAATGGTGTTATTACCAACAGGTAAAATGTCAACAAGGGAAGGTAATATAGTAAAATTAGAAGATTTATTAAATGAAGCTATACAAAGAGCAGAAGAAATTATAGAACAAAAAAATCCAGAATTAGAGAATAAAGAAGAAGTTGCAAAAAAAGTTGGAATTGGAGCAGTAATATTTAATGATTTGGCTAATAGTAGGGTTAAAGATGAAATATTTGACTGGAATCAAATATTAAACTTTCAAGGAGAAACTGGACCATATATTCAATATACATATGTACGTACAAAAAGTGTTTTGGAAAGAGTAGAAAAGACACCTGAAATATTTGAGGTAAAAGTAGAAGCATTGTTAGATGAATATTCACAAAAAGTAATAAGACTATTATATGATTTTGAAGATACTTTAATTCAAGTTACTAAAAAAGAAGAACCATCAATTCTTTCTAGATATTTAATAGATTTGGCGAAAGCTTTTAGTAGTTTTTATAATGAAAATAAAATAATTGTAGAAGATATAGATATACAAAATGCTAGAATATATTTAACATATGCAGTAGGAAAAATACTAAAAATTGGAGCAGAGTTACTTGGAATAGAAATGCCAAATAAAATGTAAAAATTTATAAATTAATTAAAAAAAGGAAGAAAAAGGAAATAAAACGAAGGAAATAGATAAAATTTATATAAAAATGGTAAAATATAGATTTGAAAAACATAGATAGACATGTTAATATATGTGCATAGTTTATCTATGTTTTTATTAATGTAAAATATTTAGATAAATTTTATTTCTAATATTATTTTATTCTAACTATTTTAAATCAAAAATATTTTTAATTCATTATATGAGAGAATTATAGTAACTTATATATAAATTTCAAAAAAGGAGGTAATGTATATGCAAATAGATGAATTATGGGATAAAATGCAAGCAGAATTTACTGATGTAAAAGAGAAAGTAAGCAAAATAGATACAATAGAAGAGAAAGTAAATGAAATAGATGCTATAAAAGAAAAGGTAAGCAAAATAGATGCGATAGAAGAGAAAGTAAATGAAATAGATGCCATAAAAGAAAAAATAAATCAAATAGATGATATAAAAGAGAAAGTAAATGAAATAGATGCCATAAAAGAAAAAGTAAATCAAATTGATGCCATAAAAGAAAAGGTAAGCAAAATAGATGCCATAAAAGAAAAAGTAAATCAAATTGATGATATAAAAGAGAAAGTAAACGAAATTGATGCTATAAAAGAAAAGGTAAATGAAATTGATGATATAAAGACAGAAATAAAGAAAATTAATGATAAACTAGATGTTATGACTAATGTCAATATGGCACAAATATTAAGAGAACAGACAAGAACTAGAAAAGAGATTAATTATAAGATAGATCAATTTATGTTACAAAATAATGTTGAACATAAACAATTTTCTTATCAAATAGCTAGATTAGAAAAGGAAAACGGAATTACTAGAATAGGATAATTTAATAAAACATAGATAAACAATAAGGAGAGTGCAAAGTTATGTGCTTTCTTTATTTTTATATGAAATCTATTAAAAAACTTGTAAATAAAAGTATAAAATAGTATAATAAAAAATGAAAAAGTTAAAGAAAAATAACTGAAATAATATTTTTATATGAGGGGGGTTATTATGAAAGAAGAAAAAGATGAAAAAGTAGAGGTAAAAGAAAACAAAAATAAAAAGAGTAATAAAGGAATTATAATAGGAATTATAGTAGTTGTTGCAATTATTGCTATAGCAGTAATTGGATTTTTTGCATATCATGGCCAACAAGTTGCATTATTAACTACAGAAACACAAAAAGTAGTTGCGACAAAAATTGTAAATGATGATGGAACTATAAATAATGATGCTCAAATAGACATGGGAATTAAAACAAAAGGTGGGTATGCAGTAGTAGAAGAAACTTTAAAGAATTACTTAAATGAAACTTTAACATTAGCTAAAGAAGCAGAAAATATATATGATGAAGAAACATTAGAAAATATAGTTTCAATAGAAAATATTAAAAATGATGGACCAGATTTTATAGAAACAAAAGCAAAAATAGCTGAAATGAAAAAAACTGGAGAAGAGTATATTGATAAATTTATAGAATTATGTAATGAAGAAAAGTTATTATCAGCAATTGATGATAAATCAGTAAGTGATTATTATAAAGAATTATACAAACAGTTAGCAACTGATGAACAAGCAGGGAAGGAATTGAATGATACTCTAACAGATTTAGAAAACGCAAAAACAACTATATCAGAATCATTTGATTATCTAAACAATATTGTAAACTTTTTGAGCGAGAATAAATCATCTTGGATATTAAAAGGAAAACAAATAATGTTTTATGACCAAGCTAAATTAAACGAATATAATAAACTTGTTTTAGCAGTACCAGGAAAATAAAAAAGAAAATATAGGAGTGAAAAAATGTCAAAAGAAAGAAAACAAAAAAAGGGATTAAAAGCATTTGGAATTATTGTATTAGTATTAATAATAATTCTAGCCATTATTATAGGAGGAACATTCTGGTTTGTTAATAGCAAACTAGGAAAAATCCAACAAGTTGATTTAAACGAAGATGATTTAAGTGTTTCAGCAGATGTAGAAAAAAACTTAGCAGATTATAGAAATATTGCTATATTTGGAATAGATTCGAGATCTGACAATTATAATAAAGGAAATAGAAGTGATTGTATTATTATAGCAAGTATTAATAATAAAACAAAAGAGGTTAAATTAGTATCAGTATACAGAGATACTTATGTGCAAATTGAAGGTCATGGACTTGACAAGATAACACATGCTTATTCTTATGGTGAAGCTCCACTTGCTATTAAGACTTTAAATACTAATTTAGATTTAAATATTAAGGAATTTGTAACAGTTAATTTTGATGCTGTAAAAGAAATTATAGATAGTATAGGTGGTATACGTATGACTATTACTTCAGAAGAAGTATCACATATACCAGGAATTACAACAGCAGGTACATATAATTTAACAGGTGAACAAGCATTAGCATATGCTAGAATTAGATATGCAACAGGAGGAGATTATAAAAGGACAGAAAGAATGAGAGATGTGTTAACAGCTGTTGCAAATAAAGTAAAAACTTTTAATATTAGCCAATTGAATGTTTTTATTGACCAAGTATTGCCAAGAGTATATACAAATATATCTGCAAGTGAAATGTTTAGTTTAATGCCAAATGTACCAAGCTTTAAAATCACAGAAAGTATTGGATGGCCATATGAAACAAAAGGAATAACATTAGACAGGTGGTATGGAATTCCAATTACCTTAGAAAGTAATGTGACAAATTTACATCAAAGAGTTTTCAATGAAGAGAATTATATACCTTCAGATACAGTAAAACAAATAAGTAATAGTATTGTTACTAAGACAGGATATGCTAAATAAAGGAGAAAAATGAAAATAAATTTTTTAAGGATAATATTACTAATATTGTTATTAGGGACATTTTATATGATATTTGGTTTTTCTAGCCAAAATGGAGAGAAATCAGGAGAATTGAGCAGTAATATAACAAAATTCATATTGGAAAAAATGAATTATGATGATATACAAAATCAAGAGGAAATTTTTAAGAAAACAGAGATTGTTATTCGAAAGATAGCACATTTTTCTATTTATACATTGGTGGGATTATTACTAATGTCATTTGTAAGTACATATAAATTAAAAGAAAATATAAGAATTATAATTAGTTTGTGTATGGGGATTTTATATGCTACTTCAGATGAAGTTCATCAGTTATTCATTCCAGGAAGGTCTGGTCAGATAACAGATGTTATAATAGACGCGATGGGAGTGTTATTGGGAATATTAGTATTATTAACATTGTTAGAAATATATAAAAAGACAACAAATAAAATAGATATAAAAGAATAAGAATATTAAAAATAAAGTACTATAACTACTTTTATAGAAAGTAGTTATAGTACTTTATTTTATGTAAATGTTTTAACAGCAAAAAGACGAAAAAAAAGTAAAATTGTATTGCATAAAGCGACATAAAGGAGTATAATTAATTTGTGTGTAATAATAAGGAATGAAGTTTATATTTTGAAATTAAATGGAGTAGCAAAATTTATAAAACACATAGAAAAGGGGAAGTCAAAATGTACGTAAAGATAAAAAGAGTATTAGATATTATAGTAGCTACTATGATATTAATTGTTCTTGCAATTCTAATGGCAATTGTTGCAGTTTGTATAAAACTAGAAGATGGTGGACCAGTTATATATAAATCTAGAAGAATGGGAAAAGGATTTAAAGAATTTGATACATATAAATTTAGATCAATGAAAACAAAAAGAGAAGAATTACATAGTAATTTGTCACATGATGAAATGGTTACAAAAGTTGGAAAAATTATAAGAAAGACAAGCTTAGATGAATTGCCACAATTATTTAATATAATAAAAGGTGAAATGAGCTTTATAGGACCAAGACCATGGATACCAGAATACTATGTATGGTTTACAGAAGAACAAAAAAGAAGAGTTGAAGTTTTACCTGGAATTTCTGGATTAGCACAAGTGAGAGGAAGAAATGGAATTAATATATTTAAAAAGATAGATTATGATTTACAATATGTAGACAATATTAGTTTTAAACAAGATGTTAAATTAATATTAGAAACAATCAAGACAGTGTTTTCTAAGGCGAATGCTGAAATAACAGAAAATGGAATAAAAGAAGAGATTAAAGAATTAAGAACTAGGAAAATTAGTTTAGAAGAAAATACATATAAGGAAGTTATATAGGTGAAAATGGAAGAGGATTTAGTAAGTATTATAGTTCCAGTGTATAATAGTGAAAAGTTTATGAATGAGACTATAAAAACAGTAAAAGAACAAACATATAAAAATTGGGAGTTATTATTAATAAATGATTGTTCAATAGATAATAGTAAAAAAGTAATAGAGGAATATGAGAATAAAGATAAAAGAATAAAACTAATTAATTTAGAAAATAATTCGGGAGCAGCGATAGCAAGAAATACTGGAATAGAACAAGCAAAAGGAAAATATATAGCTTTTCTAGATGCTGACGATTTATGGAATAAGGAAAAATTAGAAAAACAAATAAAATTTATGCAAGAAAAATATTGTGCATTTAGTTTTACAGGATATGAATTTGCAGATGAAAATGGAAAAGGTAATGGAAAAATCGTGAATGTTCCAGAAAAGATAAATTATAAACAAGCGTTGAAAAATACTACAATATGGACTTCAACAGTTGTTTTTGATGTTGATAAATTAGGTAAAGAATTAATTCAAATGCCAAATGTAAAAAGAGGTCAAGATACTGCAACATGGTGGAAAGTTTTAAAGCAAATTGATAGTGCTTATGGAATAAACGAAGTGTTATCTTATTACAGAAGGACAAATGATTCTTTATCAGCAAATAAACTAAAAGCATTAAAAAGAACATGGAATTTATATAGAAACGTAGAACATTTAAATGTGTTTTACAGTTTCTATAATTTTTGTTGGTATTGTTTTAATGCAATAAAAAGGAGAATATAAATGATAAATAAAATAGGAAAAAGAATATTTGAAATATTAACGAAGATATCCCCCAAGTTTAGTGCTATTATTTTATACATATATAGAACAAAAGAAATTCCGAATTTAAAGAATCCTAAAAATTTTAACGAAAAAATGACAAAATTGAAATTAGAAAATTATAATAAAAAAGACAAAATATCAATTTTATCTGATAAATATGCTGTCAGGCAATATGTAAAAGAAAAAGGTTGCAAAGAAATATTAAATGAATTTTATGGAGTTTATGATGACATAGAAAAAATAAATTTTGAAACACTTCCTGAAAAGTTTGCACTAAAGTGTACACATGGATGTGCATATAATGTTATATGTAGAAATAAGAAAAAATTAAATATAGAGAAAACAAAAAATAAATTAAATGCTTGGATGAAAGAAAAATATGGTTATGCAACACAAGAATTACATTATACTAAAATAAAACCTAGAATTATAGCAGAAAAATATTTGTGTGATGAAAATGATGAAATGCCATTAGATTATAAAATATATTGTTTCAATGGGAAAGCAGAGTGTATATTAGTTTGTTCAGAAAGAGATAAAAAGCTTAAGTTAAGTTATTATGATATGAATTGGAATAGAATAGAATTTGAAAAGAAAAAATGGAGTTCTATTAAAGATATTGAAAAACCAAACAATTTAACCAAGATGGTTGAATATGCTGAAAAACTATCTAGTGATTTCCCTTTTGTAAGAGTAGATTTGTATGAAGACAAAGGAAAGATAATTTTTGGAGAATTAACTTTTACACCAGCTTGTTGTTGTGCTCCATATTATAGTAAAGAGGGAAATAAAATATTAGGAAATATGTTAAAATTATAAAGATTACGAAAAAAAGTGGTAATAGGAGATAAAAGTGAAAACTAGAAAAATAGGAATAATAGGACATTTTTGTATAAATGGAAATAGAATGGATGGACAAACTGTAAAGACGAAAGAAATCAACAAATATATAGAACAATATTATGGAGAAGAAACATTGAAATTTGATACATACAAAAATAATAGAAATCCGATAAAAATAATAATGAAAACTTATAATATTATAAAGAATAGTCAAAATGTGATTCTTATTGTATCAAGTAGGGGGTATTGCATATTACTTCCAATTATTAATTTTTTTAATATTTTTTATAAGAGGAAAATATTTGATTTTGTTATTGGTGGTTCTAGATACGAGATTTTTGATAAAAATAAATTCATAAAGAAAATGGCTAGGAAAGTTAATAAAATATATGTAGAAACAGGAAAAATAGAAGAAGAATATCAGAAACGCGGAATAAATAATGTAGAAATAATTCCGAATTTTAAAAATGTAAAACCAATAGAAAAAAAAGAAATCAAAAATGATACAAATAAAAATAAAATTAAAGTATGCACATTTTCAAGAGTAAATAAAGCAAAAGGAATAGAAGAAAGTATACAAGCTATTAAGATTGCTAATGAAAAAATGAAATCTAATATTTTTGAACTTGATATATATGGAGAGATTGACAAAGAATATATAGAAGAATTTGAAAATATAAGAAAAGATTTGCCTGAATTTATTTGCTATAGGGGATGTGTTAATTCGAAAGAGGCAATTACTACATTGAAGAAATATGACATTATGTTGTTTTTAACATATTGGAAAGGTGAGGGATTTCCAGGAACAATAATAGATGCTTTTTGCTCTGGATTACCAGTTATTGCTTCAAATTGGAATTATAACTTTGACATTTTAGAAGATGGATTTACTGGCTATAAAGTTAAAATTAAAGATTCAGAAGAAGTGGCGAATAAATTGATAGAAATTTATAAAAATCAGGATGAGCTAATAAAAATGAAATATAACTGTATTAAGGAAGCTTATAAATATAGTCCAGAAATGGCTATGAAAAAATTCATTGAAGAGGTAGTTTAGAAGATATAGGGGAGATTAATGAAGGAAGAGTTTGAATTGAAAAAAGATAGATACTTATCAAGGTTTATCAATTTTTATATTATGTTTATACCAATTTACTATATTTTAAATTTAATATTAGGGACAAAAAGTCACTATATATTTGCAATTATAATTGCTGTTTTCTTTTTAGTAGGAGTAAAATATTTCAATAAATTTAAGAAAAAAGCAATTTGGACTATTATTTTATTTTTTGGGGTGTTTTTGGTTTATAGTTTTCTGGGATATATAGACTATATATATAATTGGTCAGGTATGGTATTTATGTTACTATGTTGTGCATTTCCATGGTTTATAGTAGGAATATATGTAAATGACTTTAATATCATTTTGCAAGGATTTAAGAAGATCTTTGTCTTATCATGGTTTTCTAATATTTTATTGATTGTTTATTGTTATAGTACAGGAAGAACAATGTCTGGAAATATGGAAATTTCGTATTCGATTTTACCAATTACTATAATATCTATTTATTTTTTCTTGAAAGAAAAAAGTATAAAATATTTACTAAGTGCTATAATTTCAGTTTTTATTATATTGGGAATAGGTTCAAGAGGTCCACTATTATGTATAGCATCTTATATTATTTTATATTTAATGAGTAATTTTAAGAAAAATAAGCTAATCATTATTATATTGATACTTGCAACATTTTTAGTATTTTATAATTATAATAGTATTTTGACCAGTTTAATTCAAATATGTCATCATTATGATATAAATAGTAGAACTTTATATAAAATAAGAGATGGATCCATTGTTGATGATACAGGAAGAGGAAAAATACAAGATGTAGCAATAGAGCAATTGAAAGAACAACCTTTAATAGGAACAGGAATAGGGGTAGAAAGAATAAAAATTAATGAATTAGTAATGCAAAAAGATATGGGAAGTGCTTATCCTCATAATTTCATTATTGAGATAATGGTTCAATATGGTTATGTTATAGGAAGTATAATTCTTTTCTATTTATTATATTTGTTAATAAAATCATTAATAAAGTCAAATACGATAGAAAGAGAATTATTAATTATTATATTTTCAACAGAAATAATAAGACTTATGGTAAGCTCAAGTTATTTGAGAAGTTCATTATTTTTCTTATGGCTGGGATTAAGCATAAATATAGTTTATAGGAGGAAAAAAAATGAAAAAGCTAGCAATAATATCACCAACAAATTTACCGATTCCAGCAATTAAAGGAGGCGCTGTAGAAACTGGAATACAACAAATCATAGATGAAAATGAAAAAAAGAAAAAAGTTCATATAGATATTTTTTCATATTATGATAAATTAGCAGAAGAAAAAAGCAAGAAATATAAAGAAACTGATTTTTATTATTATAAAGAAAATAAGATTGAAGAAATAAGGAACTTTATAATAAGAAGTTTAAATTATATCTTTAGAAAATTAAATATAAAATTTAAGATAAATACCAGAAGAGGGTATGCCAAATATATTCAAACGATATTAAGGAAAGAAAAATATGAAGCAATATTAATTAAAAATGCAGTAGATTTAGTAGTTCCTATATCTAAAGCAACAAAAGCAAGAATTTGTTTACAATTGCATAATGATTTCTTAAATAAAGATATTTATCATAACAGACAAATTGTGAATGCATGTGATAGAATTATAACTAATAGTGAATATATAAAGAAATGTGTTTTAACAATAGAGGAAGCGAAACAGACTAAGATCTTTATTAATAAAAATTGCTTAGAAGTAGAACGTTTTTATAATGTGACAAAACAAGAAAAAGAACAATTAATGAAGAAATATAATATAAATTCCAAAAATCAAATTATTTTATTTAGTGGAAGAATGGTTCCACAAAAAGGGATTAAAGAATTACTATATTCAATTGAAAAATTACCAAGCGACATGAATTGGAAATTATATGTGATAGGAAGTAAATGGTTTAGTCAAAATACAAAAGATGCTTTTCAAAAAGAAATAATGGAAATATCAAGAAAATTGGGCGATAAAGTTGAATTCATAGGATTTGTACAATATAATGAGATACCAATATGGGACAAAGTGGCTAATGTTATTGTTTTTCCGTCTATATGGGAAGAACCAGCAGGTAGGGTAGCAATTGAAGCACAGGCAGCAGGAACACCACTTATTATAAGTGATGCAGGAGGGATTAAAGAATATGTTACACAAAATAGTGCTATTATAGTAAAAAGGGGGCAAGATTTTAGTGAAAATCTGGCTAAAGAGATTTTGAAAGTTTTAAGAGATTCAAAATTAAAAGAAAATATGTCAAAAGCAGGAATAGAAAACTCTAGAAATTATACAGTCGAACACTATTATGAAGAGATTATAGAAGAAATAGGTATAGGAGAGAAAGATGAATAAACTAATTAAAAATTACATTTACAATTTATCATATCAAATATTAATTATGATCATTCCTCTTATATTATTACCATACCTTTCAAGAACGATAGGAGCAGAGGGAACTGGAATATATTCATACACATACACTATTGCACAATATTTTGTATTATTTGCAATGTTAGGAATGAAAAATTATGGAATTAGAAATATAGCAAAAGTACAAGAAAATAAAGAAAAAAGAAGTAAATTATTTTGTTCACTATATTGTATGCAAGTAATAACAACCATAGCAGCAATAATTGTCTATATACTCTATACTAATTTTGTAGCCAATGAAACATATAAAATTTATTTTTATATACAATTAATCTATGTGTTTTCTTCAATATTAGATATATCATGGTATTTTTCTGGAATGGAAGATTTCAAGAAAATATTAATAAGAAATATTATAACTAAAATATTTACTATTTTATTAATTTTTTATTTTGTAAAAACAAAAAATGATATTTGGGTTTATACATTAATTATGGCTTTAAGCTACTTAGTCGGAAATATGATATTGTGGATTAAGTTAAGAAAACAGATTGATTTTTATATTCCAAAAAAAGATGAAATAAAAATACACTTTTTACCTAATTTAAAATTATTTGTGGCTGTCATAGCAGTTAGTATATACACAATGATGGATAAAATAATGATAGAAGCTCTTAGCAATATTACTGAATTAGGATTTTACGAATATGCTGAAAAAATAAACTATATACAAGTATTAATCATATCGGCTTTTGGAACTGTAATGTTGCCAAGAATGTCAAATATGGCTGAACAAAATGAAAATGGCAAATTTGTTAATAATATTAATAAGTCATTAGAATTTATTATGTTTTTATCTTGTGCACTATGCTTTGGGATTATGACAGTAGCTGAAACTTTCGTTCCGATTTATTTAGGAGAAAATTTTAAAAGGACAACTATTTTACTACAGATTTTATCAATTAGCTCATTGTTTGTGAGTTGGGGAAATGTCATTAGGACGCAATATTTAATTCCAAAAGAAAAAGATAACATTTATATAGTATCTGTTATATTAGGAGCAGTTGTAAATTTTATAATTAATCTTATATTGATACCAAGATTTCAAGCAATAGGAGCTTGTATAGCAACAGTTATTGCAGAAGTAACAGTTATGCTATATCAATCTATTACAATAATAAAAGAGATTAGTTTATGGAAAAATATAAAAAAGGTGTGTCCGTTTTTGATTAAGGCGATTTTTATGATGATATTAATATATCCAGTAAAATATTTAGAAGTAAGTGAAATAACAATTATTATATTACAAATTTTGTTAGGAGGAATAATATATTTATTATTCAACATAAAATATATTGCTAATTTAGTAGGAAGAATAAAAATGAAAGAAGGAAATAAAAATGTTTGATAGAACAAAGAAGTTTTGGAAATATCGAAATAAATGTTTAAAATATGAAAAGAAGATAAAAATCCTTTATTATTTTTATTTGGTTTTGTGTAAAAGCATTAATCGAAAGTTAAATGCAGGAATACCAATTAACAAAAAAGTAAATGAATTTATCGCACCACATGGATTGTCTGGTATTTATATATCAAAGGGTGCTAGTATAGGAAAAGGATGTACTATATTTCATCAAGTTACAATTGGAAGTAATACACTAAAAGATAGTAAAAATTATGGCGCGCCCGATATAGGAGAAAACGTATATATACGGTGCAGGTGCAAAAATAATAGGAAATATAAAAATTGGAAATAATGTTAGAATAGGAGCAAATTGTATTATAGTGGAGAATATTCCAAATAATAGTACAGTAGTAATGAATAAACCAAGAATTATAAAACATAATCAAAAAAAAGAAAATGAATTTAAAGAATGGAATTAGGAGGAAGATAAAAATGAAAATAGCAGTTGCAGGAACTGGTTATGTGGGTTTATCAATAGCAACATTATTAGCACAACATAATGAAGTTGTTGCATTAGATATAATCCCAGAGAAAGTAGAAATGATAAATAATAAAATTTCACCAATAAAAGATGATGAAATTGAAAAATTTTTGAAAACTAAACAGTTAAATTTGAAGGCGACATTAGATTATAGACAAGCATTTCAAGGAGCAGAATATATAATAATAAGTACTCCAACAAATTATGATGACGAAAAGAACTTTTTTGATACATCAAGTGTGGAAGATATAATTCAAAAAGTAACAAGTATGAATATAGATACTACAATGGTTGTAAAATCAACAATACCAGTTGGATTTATAGAGAACATGAAGAAAAAATATAATATAGATAATATTATGTTTTCACCTGAATTTTTAAGAGAAGGAAAAGCATTATATGATAATTTATATCCATCAAGAATTATAGTAGGAGAAAAAAGTAAAAGAGCAGAAAGATTTGCAGAACTTTTAAAACAAGGCGCTATAAAAGAGGATATTGTTGTAAAATTTATGAATAGTACAGAAGCAGAAGCAGTTAAATTGTTTGCCAATACTTATTTGGCATTAAGAGTAGCTTACTTTAATGAACTTGATACATATGCAGAAATAAAAGGTCTAAATACAAAAGATATAATAGAAGGAGTGTGTTTAGATCCAAGAATAGGTACTCATTATAATAATCCGTCTTTTGGATATGGAGGGTATTGTTTGCCTAAAGATACAAAACAATTACTTGCTAACTTTAATAACGTTCCTCAAAATATAATAAGAGCAATAGTAAGAGCGAACAGAACAAGAAAAGGACATATAACTGAAATGATAATGCAAAAAAATCCAGAAGTAGTTGGAATATATAGATTAACGATGAAAAAAGATTCAGATAATTTTAGGGCAAGTGCTATTCAAGAAATAATTGAGAGATTAAAAGAAGAAGGTGTTGAAATAATAATATATGAGCCTACTTTAAAAGAAAAAGAATTTAATGAATGTAAAATTATAAATGTTTTTGAAGAATTTGCTAAAAAATCAGATATTATTATAGCAAATAGAATGGAAGAAGAATTAAAAAGTATTAAAAATAAAGTATATACAAGGGATTTATATAGCAGAGATGATTAAATAAAATAGGTTAAATAAAAAATATTGACTTTAGCTAAATATATTGCAAAAAAACAAACTTAAATGTATAATGTAAAAGTATAAAAATACAAAAGAAGGAAAAACAAATAAGGGGGAAATATGGAAGAATTAGATTTAAAAGAACTGTTTAATATATTTTGGAATAAAAAAGTACAAATAATACTAATTATATTAATTTTTATTGCTATTGGAATAATATACACAATAGGTTTTACAACACCTAAATATAGTTCATCAACAACATTAGTATTAGCATCATCTAGTAATAATCAAACTACAGCTAATACGATAACAGCAACAGATATAACTGTAAATTCAAAGCTAGTATCTACATATAGTGAACTTGTAAAAAGTAAAAATGTATTAAGACAAGTTATATCAAATTTAAATATAGAAGTTAATGAAAGTTCATTAAGAAACAATGTAAAGGTAAGTTCTGTAAAAGATACAGAATTAATAGAAATAACAGTTACAAACGAAAATCCAACATATGCTTCTAAAATAGCAAACGAAATAGCAAAAGTATTCACAGGAAAAGTAAAAGAAATTTATAATATAGACAATGTACAAGTTGTAGATGAAGCGGAAATTTCAAATACACCATCTAATATAAATCATAAAAAGGATATTGTAATATTTGCATTTGTTGGACTAGTAGTTGCAGCAGGATACGTATTAGTAGCCAATATGCTTGATACAACTGTAAAAACAGCAGAAGAAGTAGAAAAAGAATTTAAATTACCAGTATTAGCATCTATTCCAATATATGATGCAGAGCCACAAAAGGTAAAAGGAAGAGGAGGTAGAAAATAATGAGAAGAGAAGTAATAGTACACCAAGATCCGAAATCTCCAATTTCAGAAGTTTTTAGAACTTTAAGAACAAATATACAATTTATGAATACAAAAGGGAAATTAAGAACAATATTAGTTACATCTACACTTCCAGGTGAAGGGAAAAGTTGGGTTTCATCAAATTTAGCAGTAACATTTGCACAAGCTGGTAAAAAAGTTGTTTTAATAGATGCTGATATGAGAAAAGGAAGACAATATTCAATATTTGGAGTTTCTCCAAGACCAGGACTTTCTAATTATTTATCTGGTGTAGATGTAAATGCAGATGAAGAATCATCAGAAGATTTAGCAAATTACATACAAGAAACAGATGTTGAAAATTTATATTTAATATCAGCAGGAAATATACCACCAAATCCATCTGAACTATTAATTGCCCCACAAATGGTGGATTTGTTAGAACAATTAAAAGAATTATGTGATATTATAATTATAGATGGAACACCAAGCCAATTAGTAACAGACTCATTAATCCTTACAAGATTAGTAGATTCTACATTAATTGTAACAGCAAGTAAACAAACAAAAAAAGAAGACTTAAAGAGAATTATTAATAATATACAAAATGTTGGAGGAAAAATAGCAGGTGTTGTAGTAAATAAAATGCCTGTATCTGCTAAAAAATATGAACAAAGTTATTATTACGGTTCAACTTCTACAAGCAAAATGAGAACACAAACAAAGAAATCAAATAAAAATGGATATAATAGAGCATCTTCTATGATGAATACTAAAAATACATCAAATGTAAATAGAAAACCAGCAATTAATAGACCTAATACAGTAAAAACTATGCAAAGACCAAATTTAACAAAAACAGAAAATAAACCTAATGAAATGCCAAGAGCATTACAAAATGATTTAAAAGTTGATGGTAGAGATGAAATATCAATAGAAAAAACAAATGATATATTAAAACAAATAAACCAATATTTAGATGAAGAAAAGAAAAAACTAAAATAATAGAAGAAGCAAAAAGGAGTAGAACAAAATGATAGACATTCACACACATATATTACCTAATATAGATGATGGATCAAGAAGTATAGAAGAGACATTTAATTTAATTAAAGAAGCAAAAGAGGTAGGTTTTGAAGCTATTGTTTCCACTTCGCACTATATGGAAGGTTATTATGAAACAAATACACCTGAAAGAGAAGTTTGGGTAAATGCTATATATGAAAATTTACAAGCAAAAAATATAGATGTAAATCTATATTTAGGTAATGAAATATATATGTCAGAAAATATGATAAAATTGTTAGAAGAAGGGAAAGCATCTACAATAAATGATACAAGTTATGTATTATTTGAAATGCCATTAAATGCTGAACCTCTTAATTTATATGATGTTATCTATGAAATGCAACAATACAAAATAGTTCCAATATTAGCTCATCCGGAAAGATATAGTTTTGTACAAAAAGAACCAGAATTAATATATGATTTAATAGAAAAAGGCGTATTAATGCAAGCGAATTATGGAAGTATAATAGGGCAATATGGAGAAAAAGCACAAATAATAGTAAAAAAATTCTTCGAAAATAATATGATACATTTTCTTGGTTCAGATGTACATAGACAAAATACAATATACCCTAAAATACCACAAATATTATCAGAATTGAATGAATTAATTGGAGAAGACAAATTAAAAGAATTAACAACGATAAATCCAAAATTAGTATTAGGAAATAAGAGAATAGATATTGAAGAACCACATAAAATAGAACTAACATTTAAAGAAAAAATGATGATGGCAAAAGGCGATTCATTTAGTGATATTATAAAAGGATTTTTAAAGAAATAAAATATTTGAATGAATTGTTAAAAGGAAGGAAGTTATATTATGAGAAAATATTTTGGAACAGATGGAATTAGAAGAATAGCAAATACTGAGTTAACACCAGAATTAGTGTATAAAGTAGCAAAGGCAGGTGCATATGTATTATCTAAACATACAGATCATACACCTACAATTTTGATAGGTAGAGATACACGTATTTCTGGAACTTTAATTGAAAGTGCTATGGTTGCAGGTTTCTTAAGTTATGGTGCAAATGTAAAATTGTTGGGAGTATTACCAACTCCAGCAGTTGCATATTTAACTAGAAAATTAAATGCTGATGCAAGTGTTGTGATTTCTGCATCACATAATACATATGAATTTAACGGAATTAAATATTTTAGTAATAAAGGAATGAAAATTCCAGATACTTTAGAAGAAGAAATAGAAGAAGTTATGGAATCTGGAAAATTAGAAGAATTAACGGCAGTAAATGATAAAATAGGTGTTTCAGAATATTGTCTTGATTTAATAGATGAATATGTATACTTCTTTAGAAAGAATTTTGATGATGCAATTAGTGAAGTTATAAGAGAAGACTTTATTGTAGGTATAGATACTGCAAATGGAGCAACATCTGTAGTTGCTGAAAAAGTTTTTAAAGCTTTAGGAATTAAATATAAAATTATAAACAATAGTCCAGATGGAATAAACATCAATCATAACTGTGGTTCAACACATCTAGAAGGACTAAAGAAATTTGTTGTTGACAATAAATTAAGTTTAGGTATTGCCTATGATGGAGATGGAGATAGATGTTTAGCTATTGATGAAAAAGGAAATGAAATTGATGGTGACAAATTATTAGCTATTATATCTCAAAATTTAAGAAAAAAAGGAAAATTAAACAAAGATACTATAGTTGCAACTGTTATGAGTAACTTAGGACTTAACAAATATGCAAGAGATAATGGATTAGAGTTATTACAAACAAAAGTTGGAGATAGATATGTTTTAGAAGAAATGTTAAAAGAAGGTTTCAACTTAGGAGGAGAACAATCAGGACATGTGATCCTATTAGATTATAATCCAACAGGAGATGGAATACTGACTTCTTTAATGCTAATAAAATCTATCCTAGAAGAAAATAAAAAAGCTTCTGAATTAGGAGATTTGGTAAGACTATATCCTCAAATATTAATAAATGCAAAAGTAAACTCAGACAAAAAATATGATTATGAAAAAGATGAAGAAATAAAATTAGCAATTGAGAAATTAGAAAAAGAATTTGCGGGAAATGGTAGAGTATTAATTAGACCATCTGGAACAGAACCATTAGTAAGGGTTATGATTGAAGGAGAAGATCAAGAATATATAACAAAAAAAGCAAAAGAAATAGCAAAATTAATAGAAAAAAAGTTAGTTTAAATTAATTATATTACAAAAATGTAACGAAATTGTAATAAAAAAACAATATAAAAATAATTGATTTAAATACATAATAATGATACTATATAATTATAAAATAACGAAAGAAAAATGGGGGAATTAAAATGTTTATTTTTGATATATCAAATCCATTAACTTTATTATTAATGTTAGTAGCTACAGTATTATTAATATTCTTATCACAAGAAATTAAAAAAAGCTATATAGGAGCAATTACTTTATTTGCTTATTTAGTATTATTAGTAATACATGTTGCACAAATAGCTACATTATCAGAAGAGTTTAGATATATGATATCAACATTATCTAGATGTATTGTAATAGACTTTATATTTGTATTTATAACATTTTTCTCATATTTATGGGTAGATGATATAGAAGCAAAAGCAAGTGGTAAAAAAAGTATTGATAACAGTTTAGATTGGTTCTGGAAGAAAGTATAAAAACATAATAAGAAGAGAAAATTAAAGGTTCAGCATAAACACTGAATCTTTTTTAATATAATAGTATGGAATCTAAATACAATAAAATATTAGTAATAAAATTTAAACATATTGAATATATATAGATATAAGAGACTTAGGACAAGGAGAAAAATATGTTTAATGTCGCAGTATTAAAAATGAGAGATATAATAAAATATTTTATTGGGATAATAATCACAGTTCTAATGGTAGTATTAATAAGCAGAAATTTTAATAAAGATACAAAAGAAGAAAAAATAGTACAAGAAGTAAAAAGTGGTGTAAGAACATTATCACAAAATAGTATGTTAAATTGTATAGAGCATACAATGCCAGTAGTAGCAGATTTAAATAAAGAATATAATGATATTGCTAAAGAAGATGATATACCAAAAAATCAAGACTTTTTAGAAGGAATATTAAAATCACAATTAAGTTCTATAAAAGGAATAGAGAAAATAGAAGAAAAAAATATAGAACTTGCAAAAAATCAGGCAACCACGTCAAAAACTCAACAAGAAAATAAAGAAGAACAAGTAACAGTTGCTGAAACAGGACTTACTACTCAAGTAGTAACAAATAATCCAATATCAGAAAATTACAATGTACAATATGGAAAAGTCAAAATAAAAAATCAAACAAACTATCAACTAACAGAAGAAATGATGACACCAAATATAACAATAGAAAATAAAAATGTATTAATATTCCATACACATAGTTGTGAAAGCTATACTTCAAGTCAAAATTACTCATATACACCAACAGGAACTTTTAGAACAACAGATTTGAATTTTACAGTAACAAGAGTAGGAACAGAATTAGAAAATCAATTAAAACAATATAATAGAAATGTAATACATAATACTAATTATCATGACTATCCTTCATATAATGGCTCATATACACGTTCACTTGCAACAGTAGAAAATATATTAAAAACCAATCAAGCAGATATAATAATAGATTTACATAGAGATGCAATAGGATCTAGATCTGATTATGCACCAAGTGTAAAAATCGGAGAAAATGATATTGCAGCACAAATAATGTTTGTAATAGGAACAAATGGTGGAGGACTTTGGCATCCAAATTGGAATCAAAATTTAAAATTTGCAATTAAAGTGCAAGAAAAAGCAGAAGAAATGTATCCAGGCTTATTTAAACCAATAATGTTAACAAATTCAAGATATAATCAGCATACAGGAAAATATGCAAATATAATAGAAGTAGGAGCCACTGGAAACACCCTAGAGCAATGTTTAACAAGTATGAAATATTTAGCAAAAGTAATGGATGAAGTAATGAAATGAGACACTTGGGACAGTCCCAATTTGTCTCATTTTTATGTCGTATTTTGTCAGAAAAAGTGGATTTAGGTGAGTTTTAATTAAGAGAAATATTTATTTGTTTTATTTTGAATTTTACTTGAAATAAAATAAGAAGTTTTATATAATGACCATAGAAAAATGATAAGAAAAGAGGTATGTATATGGCAGATATTAGTTTAAACTTAAAAAATAGTGGAATCACTCAAAAAAGTATTCTAGAATATAAAGAACAAGTTGAGATAATTCATAAAGATTTGCATAGAAGAGCAAATGATAAAAAGGATTTTGTGGGTTGGATAGAGCTGCCAAAAAATTATGATAAAAAAGAATTTGCTAGAATAAAGAAAGCTGCTAAAAAAATAAGAAAAGAATCAGATATTTTAGTTGTAATTGGAATTGGAGGGTCATATTTAGGAGCAAGAGCTGTTATAGAGTCTTTAACAAGTTCTTTTTATAATATGTTACCAGATAAACAGAGAAAATTTCCTCAAATATTATATGTTGGAAACAATCTAAGTCCTAATTATATCAATGAATTAATTGAATATATAGGTAATAAAGATTTCTCAGTAAATGTAATATCAAAATCAGGTACAACAACAGAACCAGCAGTTGCATTTAGAATATTTAGAGAAATGTTAGAAAATAAATATGGAATAGATGAAGCAAGAAGCAGAATATATGCAACAACAGATAAAGAAAAAGGAGCATTAAAAACACTTGCTGATAATGAAGGATATGAACAATTCGTTGTTCCGGATAATGTAGGTGGAAGATATTCTGTATTAACAGCAGTAGGCTTACTTCCAATTGCTACTGCGGGAATCGATATTGATAAATTAATGGAAGGTGCAAGAATAGCACAAGAAAGATATGATGATTCTAATCTAAAATATAATGAATGTTATAAATATGCTGTGGCAAGAAATATATTGTACAAATTATATAAAAATACAGAAATATTAGTAAATTACGAACCTAAAATGCACTATTTCACAGAATGGTGGAAGCAATTATTTGGAGAAAGCGAAGGAAAAGACCAAAAAGGAATATTTCCAGCAGGAGTAGACTTTACAACAGATCTTCATTCAATGGGACAATATATACAAGAAGGAAGAAGAAATTTATTTGAAACAGTAATAACAATAGAAAACCCAAGCACAGATATTACAATCAATTCAGATGATGATGACTTAGATGGACTAAATTATTTAGCAGGAAAAGGATTAGATTACGTAAATAAAAAAGCGATGGAAGGAACAATAAAAGCGCATGTATCAGGAGACGTTCCAAATATCGTAATTACAATGGATAGATTAGACGAAATAAACATAGGACAATTAATATATTTCTTTGAAAAAGCATGTGCTGTATCTGGAATGATATTAGGAGTAAATCCATTTAATCAACCAGGAGTAGAAGAATACAAGAAAAACATGTTTAAATTATTAAAAAAGCCAGGATATTAATGTCCTATTGGGGACGTTTCTGTTTGGGACATTTTTGTTGTACCATTTGTCCTGTAATATCTTAGAATAAATGAAAATAAGTATTGGTGTATATGCTGATGCTTATTTTTGTTGACAAAGTAAAAATAATTTAATAAGATATAAAAATAATAATAGATATAATAAATTAGGAGGCAAAAAACAAAAATGATTTACAAAGAAAAGTTTAGACCAGGATTAAAGGATGTTGGAAAAGGTAATAAAATAAAAAATAGAGCTTTATTAGAGTTTTTAGAAAATATAGGTGCATATCATTCTGATATGGCAGGATATGGAGCTAATGATACTGAAAAGACAAATGTTGGATGGATTCTATTAGATTGGAAATTAGAAGTTATAAACAGACCTAAATATGGAGGAGTTCTAAATATTAACACATGGGGGAAAGGAATGAATAAATTTTTTACCTACCGTGATTTTGAAATTTATGATGAAAATAACAATTTATGTGCAATTGCAACATCTAAATGGGCTTTAATAGATATTAGAAGCAGAAAAATGACAAGATTAACAGAAGAAATGGTAAATAGTTATAAATTAGAGGAAAAAGATGTATTTTCTAAAAGAGAATTGGATAAAATAAAAGAGCCAGAGGAATATAGTTCTAGCATTACTTATACAGTATTACGAAGAGATATAGACATAAATAAACATATGCATAATTTATATTATTTAGATTTAGCCTATGAAGCACTACCAGAAGAAATATATAATCAAAGGCCTTTTGATAATGTTAGAATAACTTATAAAAAAGAAATAAAATTAGGTGAAACTGTAGTATGTAAATATGCAAAAATTAAAAATGAACATATAATAGTAATTAAGAGCCAAGATGAAAAAATTATACATGCTATTATAACATTGAAATAAGCAATATACATGGATTTTTGTTTGAAGTGTCCTATTAGGAAACGTCCCCAATAGGACACTGTAGCAATAAAATTAAAAAAATATGATAAAAATGTTGAATTTTGTAAATAATTTGTGTTATAATAAATTTCGGTTTTTAAATTAAGGAGGAATAAAAAAATGAAAGCAAATTTAAGAAAAACAAAAATAGTAGGAACAATAGGACCTGCAAGTCAAAGTGAAGAAATGTTGATAAAATTAGTAAATGCAGGATTAAATGTTACGAGAATTAACTTTTCTCATGGTGGATATGAAGAAAATGGAGAAAAAATTGAAACAATTAAAAAAGTAAGAAAAGATTTAAAAAAACCAGTTGCTTTACTTTTAGATACAAAAGGGCCAGAAATTAGAACAGGATTATTAGAAACAGGGAATGAAAAAGTTGTAATAGAAGAAGGACAAACATTTACATTTGTAAATGAAGATATAGTTGGAAACAACACAAAAACATCAGTAAGTTATAAAGAATTATATAAAGATGTTTCAGTTGGTGGAACATTATTAGTAGATGATGGAGCATTAGAATTTGAAATAATAGAGATAAAAGGAAAAGATATAGTATGTAAAGCAGTGAATACAGCAAAATTAGGAAGCAGAAAAACAATGAATGTACCTGGAGTTAAAGTTGACTTACCAGCTTTAACACAAAAAGATATAGATGATATAACTGAGGGGATTAAAAGAGGATTTGATTATGTTGCTGCATCTTTCGTAAGAAAAGCATCAGATGTTATGGCTTTAAGAAAATTATTAGATGAAAATAATGGTGAAAGAGTAAAAATTATTTCTAAAATAGAAAATCAAGAAGGTATTGATAACTTTGAAGAAATTTTAGAATTATCAGATGGTATTATGGTAGCTAGAGGAGATATGGGAGTTGAAATACCAATGGAACAAGTTCCAATAGTTCAAAAGCATTTTATAAAAAGATGTAATGAAGTTGGAAAACCAGTTATAACAGCTACTCAAATGTTGGAATCAATGACACAAAATCCAAGACCAACAAGAGCTGAAGTAAGTGATGTTGCTAATGCTGTTTATGATATAACTGGGGCAATAATGTTATCTGGAGAATGTGCGATGGGTAAATATCCAGTAGAGTGTGTTGAAGCAATGGATAAAATATCAAAAGCTATTGAAGGATCAATAAAATACTGGAAAAGATTTAACAAAAAATGTATTAAGCATAATCTTGATAGTTTAGATAAAGCAATAACTTATACAACTTGTGTAACTGCAGAACATACAGAAGCTAATGCAATTGTAGCATATACACATAAAGGTGATACTATAAGAAAACTAGCTGGATTAGGTGCAGGTTGTCCTATATTTGCTATAACAGATGATGAAAAGACATATAATCAATTAGCGGTATCATTTAATGTTTATCCAGTATTATGTAAGGATGAAAAATCAATAGATGATACAATAACAAAGGGAATTGATAAATTGAAAGCAGAAGGAATATTAGAAACTGGAGATTTAGTAGTATTATCAGGAGGAGCTAAGTACTTAAATAATGATACTGAAAATAAGGTAATAGGCGGACTTGTAAGAATATAGTTAACAAGTAAAAGTTGATAGTTGAGGAGGAATGGTATGATTTTCTGCCTCAACTTTTTTTGTGCAATTAAAAAAAGCATAATAATGTACATTTGTATTTAGAATCAATCAGAAAATCAAAATTTAACAAAAATCTTGTTATTTTAATGTTAAATATGATATACTATAGCTATTAAAAAAGGAAAGGTAAGGAAAATACAATGTCAAAACCAATAGTAGCAATAATTGGAAAGCCAAATGTAGGTAAATCAACATTTTTCAATTACTTAGTAGGAAGTAGAATATCAATAGTACAAGACACGCCAGGTGTCACAAGAGATAGAGTATATGCAGAAACAAATTGGAGAGGGAGAAATTTTACATTAGTAGATACAGGGGGAATAGAGCCAGACTCAGAAGATATAATATTATCTCAAATGAGAGAACAAGCAAACTTAGCAATTACAATGGCTGATGTTATAATATTTTTAACAGACATTAGACAAGGTATAACAGCAGCAGATAAAGAAATTGCATTGATGTTAAAGAAATCTGGAAAGCCTATTGTATTAGTATGTAATAAAGCAGATAACTTTGATAAAGATAGACAAGATGCATATGAATTTTATAATTTAGGAATTGGAGAACCATATCCAATATCAGCAACAAATGCAATAGGAATTGGAGATGTTCTTGATAAAATATATGAAAACTTCCCAGAAAAGGCAGAAAATGAGGATGATGAAAATATTATAAAAGTGGCAGTAATAGGAAAACCAAATGTAGGCAAATCATCCTTAATAAATAATATATTAGGGGAAAATAGAGCAATTGTAAGTAATATTGCAGGAACAACTCGTGATGCTATAGATACAGAATTTGAAAATGAAAAAGGTAAATATGTGTTAATTGATACAGCAGGAGTAAGAAGAAAAAGTAAAGTAAAAGAATCTATAGAAAAATTTAGTATAATGAGAACATTATTAGCAATAGAAAGAGCAGATGTATGCTTAATGATGATAGATGCATTAGAAGGTGTAACAGACCAAGATGCTAAAATAGCAGGAGAAGCACATGAAGCAGGTAAAGGTGTTATAATTGTAGTAAATAAATGGGATGCTTATGAAAAAGAAACAGGAACATTAGAAAAATATAAAAAAGAAATTTATGAAAAATTAAAATATTTATCATATGCACCAATTATATTTATATCAGCAAAAACAGGTCAAAGGGTACACAAATTATTTGATTTAATAAATCATGTAGCTGAGCAAAATTCGTTAAGAATATCAACATCTCTACTAAATCAAGTAATAAATGAAGCAATAGCAATAGTACAACCACCAACAGATAAAGGAAAAAGGTTAAAGATATTCTATGGAACACAAGCATCTACAAAACCACCAACATTTGTAATATTTGTAAATAGTAAAGAGCTATTTCACTTTTCTTATGAGAGATATTTAGTAAATCAAATAAGAAAAGAATTTGGGTTAGAAGGTACACCAGTTAGAATTATAGTAAGAGAAAAGAATGAAAAAAATATTAGAAATTAGTTGTCAAACGTTCCGGGTTTATTTGGCAACTAATAAATAAAAAAATATAAAGTTGCCAAATAAACCCGGAACGTTTGACAACTGAGAGGAGATAAGGATGGCTATATATATAATAATGGCGATTATTGCGTATAGTATAGGAAGTGTGAATTTTTCGGTTATATTGAGTAAGAAGATGGCTGGATTTGATGTAAGGGAAAAAGGTAGTGGAAATGCGGGAAGTACAAATATGCTTCGTAGTGTAGGAAAAAAGGCAGCGGCATTGACTTTGGTTTATGATATTTTAAAAGGTGTTATATGTATTGTTGTTGCGATGTTATTAGGAAACATGATGTCTAATATGAATAAAGAATTATTAGTTCAAATAGCTGGAATTGCAGTTGTATTACGGACACACATTTCCAATATTTTTTGGTTTTAAAGGTGGAAAAGGTGTTGCAACATCACTTGGAGTATTACTTATGAGTAATTGGCAGATTGGATTGATTTGTTTAGTGTTTGCTTTAGTATTAATGATATTAACAAGGATGGTATCTTTAGGTTCTTGTGGTGCTGCTGTATTATTTCCAGTTTTAACATTATTTATAAATCAAAATTATACAGTATTAACAGAAGGAAAAAAAGGTACGGTATATTTTGTGTACAGTTTAATCTTAGCTGTTATAGTATTATTTAACCATAGAGAAAATATAAAAAGAATGTTAAATGGAACAGAAAATAAATTAAGCTTAAAAAATAAGTAGTATAATAGTTGTGATTTATATAATTACATTTATAAAACAAAGGAGTAAATAAAAAGATGAGAAATATTGCAATTATAGGAAGTGGAAGCTGGGGAGTAGCATTAGGAATACATTTAGCTAAAATGGGAAATAATATAAAAATATGGTCTTTTATGGAAGAAGAAAAGAATTTAATAAATAATGAAAGAATATGTAAATTCCTACCAAATGTAGAGTTGCCAGAAAATATAATATGTTCAACAGATTTTGAAGAAGTTCTACAGGATGTAGATTTTATATTGCATGTAACACCTTCAAAATTCACAAGAAATATATTTAGTCAATATAAAAAATATATAGATAATAAACCAGTTATAATATGTTCAAAAGGATTTGAAAAAGAATCTTTAAAAACTTTAGATGAAGTTATAAAAGAAGAATTGCCAGATGTTAAAATAGGTGTGTTATCAGGACCTAGTCATGCGGAGGAAGTTTCTATAGGAATACCAACAGTTTTAGTTATTGCATCTGAACATAATGAAATATTAGAATTAATTCAAGAAACTTTAATGAATGATAATATGAGGGTATATACTTCAAGAGATGTTAAAGGTGTGGAATTAGGTGGAGCTTTAAAAAATATTATTGCATTTTGTGCTGGTGTAGCTGCAGGAATAGGCTTGGGAGATAATACTTTTGCAGCTTTAATTACTAGAGGATTAGGTGAATTGTCAAGATTAGGTGTAGAATTAGGCGGAGAAAAAGATACATTTTATGGATTAAGTGGTTTAGGAGATCTAGTTGTAACATGTCTTAGTGAACACAGTAGAAATAGAAAAGCAGGTATTTTAATTGGTCAAGGCAAATCTTTAGAAGAAACTAAAACAGAAGTAGGAATGGTAATAGAAAGCATTGATAACATTGAAGTAGCATATGAACTTTGTAAATTACACAAAATTGATATGCCTATTGTGGAAACAGTATATAAAGTTATTTATGAAAAGCTTAATCCACAAGAAGCTGTTCAAAATTTAATGACAAGAGCTAAAAAAAGTGAATAATAATTTGAATAAAACCCTATAATAGTATAAAAGGAATGAAATCTATCATAAAAAAGAAGGGAAGTAGTTAAAATGGAATTTTTTGATAAATTAGGCCGAAAAGCTTCAGAAGCATATAAAGTAACAGCAGATAAAACAGGTAAAATAGCAAAAGAAACAAAGCTAAAATTGAAAATGACTGAATTGAAATCTCAAATAAATGATATATATGAAGAGATTGGTAAAAAAGTATATGAACAACATATAAGAGAAGAAGATATTTCGATAGAAAAAGATCTTGAAGAAAGCTGTACAAAAATAGATGTATTAAGTGATGAAATAGATTCTTTGTTAAAACAATGTTTGGATTTAAAAGATAAAAAGCAATGTCCTAATTGTTATGTTGAAATAGAAAAAGAAGTGAAGTTTTGTCCTAATTGCGGAGAAAAACAAGTAGATGAACAACCAAAGGAAGTTGAAGTTTTAGAAGATTTAGAAAATTCTGAAATAGAAGAAGATAACGAAAAAGAGAAAATAATAGTAGAAGAAGAACTAAGAGAAAGTTTAGATAACAAGCAAGAAAATAATAATCAAAAAAGCGATTTAGTAAAAACTGTAGAAGTAGAATCAGATGTTGAAGTTAGTAGCTTAGATACTGAAGAAGAAATAGACAATTTAGAAAAGACTGTAGAAATTGAGTCTAATGTGGAAAATGAAGAAAGTAATGATGAAGAAAAACAAGATTAGAAATAAAATAAATAGGCGGAGATATTTCCGTCTATTTATTTGAAAGTTTAAATATATAGGAGTAGATAAAAATGAAATTAGTAGTACAAAGAGTAAAAAATGCACAAGTAGAAGTTGATAATAAAGTTGTAGGAAAAATACAAAAGGGATTTTTAGTTTTTTTAGGTATAACACATAACGATACAAAAGAAATAGCAGACTATTTAGTTAAAAAATTGTGTAAATTAAGAGTGTTTGAGGATGAAAAAGGTAAAATGAATTTAGCTTTAAATGATATTAAAGGAGAGCTTTTAATTGTATCTCAATTTACCCTATATGCAGACTGCTCTCAAGGAAATAGACCTTCTTTTATAAATGCAGCAAAACCAGAAATGGCAAATGAGTTATATGAATATTTTTGTTCAGAATGTAACAAAAATGATATTAAGGTAGAAAAAGGTGTTTTTGGAGCAGATATGAAAATTGATTTAATAAATGATGGACCTGTAACAATAATATTAGAAAAATAGATTTATAAATGTTTAGTAATAATTTCTAGTAAGGAAATCTTTCATATAAGTATTTAATTATATCATCTGCATTATCATTAGTGATAGTAATAAAAATACCTTTATCAATGCAAATCCACATGTTAAGTAAATAGGATTCAGAATTATCAATAAAAGTGCCAATGATTTCTGCAAGTTCAACTGGGTTTGCATATTTTTTTTCCCATTTATTTGTATTTTCTAAATTTAAATTAGTATTATAAAATTTGCTGAGAAATCTATTGAGTTCTCCTTTTTTCTCACTATATAAATTAACTGTTGCTAACATTGAAAATCTCCATATCTAAATAATTTTACTTTTAATTATAGTATTAAAAATATATAAAAATTTATACATAGAATAAAGTTAAATAAAAATGTAAATACTAGAAAAAAAGAAAAATGGAGGTTTTAAAATTTGAAAAAATTCAAAAAATTAGCCTATATTGTTTTAATTGTAATTATTTTTGTTTTGTCTTTAACAGTATATACAAATGCAACAAAGGATGATAGTAAAAGTCAGAAAGAAAAAACATATTCAGAAATTAAATATTTAGAATCTAAATTAGTGAATTTATTAAATTCAATGAATAATATAGAAGCAAGAAATTACAAAGTTTCTGTAAGTGAAACAACAGAGCAATCTACAAAAAAGACAAGTGACAGTAATTCATCATCAAGTGATAGTTCAGGAGGATCAGGTGGAGGAGGTGAAGAATCTTCTAGTGATAGTGGGTCTTCTAGTAGTAGTCAAGAAAGTTCAGGAACAAAACAGGATAGTAAAAAGTTTGAATTAAAATCAGAAGGTGTATTAACAACAACAGAAAATATCAACTGGGATAGTGTTAAATCAGAAATAGAAGTTCTATATACTTCTTTACCAACAATAACTCTTGATTTATATCAGTTGGATATCAACAAGGATGATATATTAAATTTTAATAAGGAATTTGACAATTTAACAACGATTGTTAAAGGTGATAAAAAAGAAGAAACTTTAAAGCAGTTATCAAAGTTATATGACTATATACCAAAGTTTGTTCAGAATGCAACTGATGAAGAAGGTGATAAAGCATTATCAGAAACAAAATCAAATATATTTAAAGCATATTCAAAATTAGATTCACAAAATTGGAATGATATCTCAAATGATATAAAAAGTGCAATTGATGTATATTCTAGATTAATAACAAATACAAATATAAGTGCAGATAAACAATATCATATAAGTAAATCATATATCATGTTAAATGAGTTACAAAATGCAGTGAATGTTAAGGATAAATCAGTTTTTTTAATTAAATATAAAAATTTAATAGAAGAATTTAATAATATGTAAACAAAAAATGATGTGTAGAAAAAACCTTAAATTTTATTATAACAAATTATAGCAATAAAATGAGGTTTTTTTTCTTATTTGTATAGATAATTCTTTAAATAACCATTTAGATTTCATGCAAAATATTAAGAATCAGCTTAAGTAAAAAAGTGAATTCTATTTATATAGAGAGAATTTACTTTTACAATTAAATAAATTTCTGATACAAATTATGTAAAATTTGAAAAAGGTAAGAAATTATGCTAAAATATATAATAGAAAGCATTTTGCTTTACTATTTTTATAATGCAGGAGGTAAAAAACATGGGAGCAGTAAAAGTGCAAGTTCAACTTTCTAATGGACGGATGATTCCTTTTGGAGGACCTTGTTAGGGATTATGAAAGACTTTTGAAGGAAAAGGCAATTATATCTGAGCCGAAGGATGACAAGGAGGTTGCAAAGGAACTGAAGGTAGGCGAATGGTTTCGTATTGACAGAGATGTTATTGCAAGAAATCGAGAAAAAATTCGTTGCGTGTGCAATGAGGCAGGAGATGTAGGGAAGGTATATTGGAAGAGATTCGAAGAGTCGAATAAAATAGCTGACGAGAATCCCGACCAATATCCTCGCATAATCGAAACATATATCTTCAAGCATGACTGGGAGTATAAAACTGAACAGGAAATGCGGGATATGTGTGAAGGAATTGGTGATGGAGAGTGCGATGATGTTATCTGTGATTTAGAGTTACAGATGAGAATTTGTAATGGAGAATCTGCACATGCTTTATTCGAAGAAGCTGATAAACTTCCGCGTGTAAGAGTTATACAACTCAGAAATGGTGGTACTGGCTATTTTGGTGGCGGTGCTGATAACTTTGACGATAATCCACCCGCGGGCCTTAGCAGGTGCAATTTTAATCCTATTAGCAAGGACTACAGTAACGTGCCTTATGCGTTCCGTCGAGTGCTTTCGTAGTACTAAACACTGTTTCGTGTTACTTAAACCGAAGCAAAACTAAACTAAAGGGGGATAATTTCCCCTTTAAGTTATTTATTAGAAAAGTAGAAAGTAAAATTTATGAATAATTTAAGTTTGATACTAAAAATAGAAAAATATATAGAATATACGCTTATAATTTTATTAAAATTACCACGTACAGAAAGTGCATATTAAACTGACCAAAAGGAGTGAAATGAAAGTGGGACTACTTTTTCAGCAGCCTCATGAAAGTTTTACTTCTTTTTATAGTGAAAAATTCTTTGAATAAATTTAATGTATAAAAAATCAAAAATTAAAGATTTAAAAGTATAGAATTTTTATTTATTATATGTTATAATGAAAAAAGAGTAAATTGAATAGTCGCTGGTAAATTTCGAAAGGAATTACGAGAGGAAAGTCCGGGCTCCATAGAGCAATGATGCTAGATAACGTCTAGTGAGGGTGACCTTAAGGAAAGTGCAACAGAAAATAACCGCCATTTTTTGGTAAGGGTGAAAAGGCGAGGTAAGAGCTCACCGCCACTATGGTGACATAGTGGGTCAGTGTAAACCCCATCTGGAGCAACACCTAACAAAGAAGATTAAGCCTGCTCGGCACCTTCTTGACTTGCGTGGCTTGAAATATATAGTAATATATATTCTAGATAAATGACTATTTTAAAAGACAGAACCCGGCTTACAGATTTACTCTATTTTATTACAAAAAATAAAATAGTTGACAAAAAGAGTTATTCTTATTGTCAACTATTAATGATTTTAGTCTTTAACCTTAGGTATGAAATTTCTTGCAAATTTATATTCATCTCTATTTTTTATATATAGAAATCCTAAAATAGAGAATACTATAGCTCCTATAAAATTTACTAATAAATCTTTCATAGTATCAATAATTCCAATATCTAAATAACCATTTTGTATTGTTGTTTCAATTGAATTACCATTAGAATTATGACTATAAATAACTGTTTTATCAATATTGTTTAAAATTACAGGTATATTTTTTCCTTCTGGATGTAGTGAAACAGATGAAAAGTTTTCAACAATTCTATCTTTTTGCATATCAGTTTTTAGAAATGAATCTGCTCCAAATTCAAAGAATTCCCATAAAACTCCAACAGTCATAGAAAAACAAAAAGCAACTACAGCTACAAATATAGGGGACAAATCTATATGTACCTTTTTGCTTCTATTTAAAATATCTATTAAAGCAAAACCAATAGCAGCACATAAAAAGCCATTAATAGTGTGCAATATTGTATCCCAATGTTTAATTGTTCCATAAAAATTTTGTATTTCCCCCAAAATTTCAGCAGAAAAGATAAATAAGAAAATCATAATATCCATAGTATGTGGTAAATCAATATTTAATTTTTTATCAACTAAATAAGGGATTAAATATAGAATTAAAGTAAGAACACATAAAAATACATTATTCCAATTTCCTTTTAAAGCTTCTAAAACCATACATATAATGACTAGAAATCTGAGAACCAAGTAAATTGTTAAAGTTGTTTTACTTTCTTCTTTATAAAATTCTTTTACTTGTTTTAACATAATATAAACTCCTTTAATTATTTATTAAAAAGATTATATAAAAACATTTGAAAAAATACAATACTTAGTGTTATAATGCACATAAAGGAGTGGTTTTATGGACAAGATAGATTTTATAGCAACAGATGGTATTAAATTAGATGGATTTTTATATAAAAGTGATAGAAAAACTAATAAAGTTATTTTGTCAATTCACGGAATGAGTAGTAATTGTTTAAAACACAGAGATGACGTAATTGCAAAATATGCAAATGAAAATAATGTAGATTATTTTTGTTTTAATAATAGAGGTAGTGAATTAGTAAAATATATAAGAAAAAATATTAATGGTAAAATAGTGAAAACTTTAGGTGGGACAACTTATGAAGATGTTTTAGAAGGATATGAAGATATAGTAGGAGCTATTATTAAATTAAGAGAAATAGGTTATGAAAATATATATTTACAAGGGCATAGCTTAGGATGCACAAAAATTGTGTATACATATAATGAATTGAAAGATGAAGAAGATGATATATTGTCTTGTATAAAAGGAATTATATTATTGTCTTTAGTAGACATTCCTATGAGTTTAAAGGTATATTTAGGAGAAAATTATGAGACATATATTAAACTTGCTGAAGAAAAAGAGGTAAGTGGAAATGTGAATGAAATTATGCCAAAACAAGCATTTATACATCCAATAAGTGTAAAATCATTTTTAAGATATGCTAGAGATAATAGTCAAATAGATTTTGCAGGATATGGAAGAGATAATAAACTAGAAAAGTTAAACAACATAGAAGTTCCTTTATTTATGAGATGGGGAAATGATAATGAGATGATAGTACAAAAAGCAGAAGAATTAGTTGTAATGATAGATAATATAATAGAAAATTCAAAAAAGAATATTGATTATATAGATGGTGCAGACCATAGTTATAAAGGTAAAGAAGAAATTTTAGCAAAACAGATATTAGAATTTATAAAAAATATAGATTAACATTTAATAAATACATAGAGATAGGAGATATGATTATGGCAAATATATTTGATTACATGCAATGGAGAGATTTAAGTTTAGAAAGAGTTGAATTTAATGAAATAGATAATTTAATATTAGCTCGTTTATCATATTTCCCATTTGATGGATTAATAGATGAAGATGAAATAATAACAATAGAAGAATGTTATAGAAGATATATGAGTTTAGGAGATACAGGAAGAATATTACAAAAAGAAGATATTGATTTATTTCCTGTTCTTGCTAATAGTATAAGATTTGGTCAAATGAAATTAACTAACTATGTAAACAAATTAGATTCCATGAAAGAAAAACAATTTTCAGCAATTACAATTATTATGCCAGACAATACTATATATGTATCTTATAGAGGAACTGATAATACAATAGTAGGCTGGAAAGAGGATTTTAATATGAGTTTTAGTGATTTAGTTGAATCACAAATAGATGCAGCAAATTATCTAAATAATATTTCATTTAAATATAAAAGTAAAATTCGAGTAGGAGGACATTCAAAAGGAGGAAATTTAGCAGTGTATGCAGCAGCATTTTGTAATCCTAAGATTCAAAAAAGGATTATAAATGTATACAATAATGATGGTCCAGGATTTTCTGATAAAATTGTAAGTAGTAAAGAATATAAAAATATAATTAACAAAGTACATACATATATTCCTCAAACTTCAATAATAGGTAGATTATTAAATCATGAAGAAGAAACAACAATATTAAAAAGTACGCAAACAGGAATAATGCAACATGATTTATATACATGGCAAGTGTTGGGAGGGAAATTTGTAGAAGACGAGCTTACTAATTCAAGTGAGTTTATTGATAAAACAATTACAGATTGGCTAAAAGAAGTAGAACCAAAACAACGAGAAGAATTTATTGATACATTTTTTGAAATATTAAATGCTACACAAGCTCAGACTATGGCTGAAATAAGTAGTAAATGGTTTTTAAATGCAAAAACTATGATAAAAACTTATAAAAACATGAGTCAAGAATCTAAAGAAATGATGACTAGAACGTTATCAATTTTAGTATCAATAGGAAAAAGTAATATACGAATACCAAAACGAAAGAAATCTAAATTAATCAAATAAAAAAGATTTAAAAATACAAGTAGTAAGATAAGAATAAAGGAGTACAAAATACAAATGAATCAACAAATAATAAAAGCAAGAAAACAAAATATGAAAATATATTCTTTATATAGAACTATATCTTTAGATTTGATTTTTTACTATGCTGTAGAATTTTTGTTTTTAACTCAAGTAAAACATATTAGTAGTTCAGATATAGTTTTAAGCACAGCATTTTATGGTATATTTATGATTGTTCTTCAAATACCAGCAAGTATAATAATAGATAAAATAGGAACAAAAAAGTGTACTATTTTAGCTAATATTTTCAATAGCATATTTGTTATTTTAATTATGTGTTGTAACAATTTAAAAACTTTAATTTTTGCACAATTTATAAGTGCGCTATGTTTTTCACTTAAAGATATATCAGAAGCAGCTTTAATAAAATATTCTATTCCAGAAACTAAAAAGGAAGGAGAAATTTTTTCTAAATTAGAAGGAAAAGGTTTTAAACACTATTATTTACTAAATTCGATTACATCTGTTATTTCTGGATTTCTATATATATGTAATCCGTATATTCCAATGATATTGGCTTTATGTTTTACAATATTAGCTACTTTCATGTCATTAGGCTTTAAAGATATAGAAAAAGAAAAACAAAAAGTAATGATAAAAAAAGAAAAAATAAAGAAACAAACAATAAGTGATTATTTTAAAGATTTAGTGCAAGGTGTAAAATTTATCATAAATTCTCAAAGATTAAGAAGTCTATTTTTATATAGTGGAATAGCTTGGGGAATTTTCTGTTTAATGGGTACATATAGAACAAGTTTATTAGTTGATATAGGAACACCAGAACAATTAATTACAACAATTGCTGCTATTGTAGGAATTGCTTCTGCTATTGGATCAAAAGAACAAATTGAATTTCATAATATATTTAGAAATAAATCTTTATCAATGATTTTATTATTGACTACATTTTCTATTATAATATCAGGTATAGTAGGAATTTTTAATATTAATTATGGAATTAGTATGGTAATTATAATTATTTCCTTTTCAATTATTTCTTTTGTAAAGGGAATAAGTGGAGTTTTAAGTAGTAGATATTTAAGTAATTTTTCTAATGAAAAAATTATTACACAAATTTATGCAGTAAATGCTATTAGTAGAAATGTGTTTAGAGCAATTATAGGCTTTTTAGGTTCGTATTTATTAAGAATAACAAATACAGCGAACAGCACTCTTTTAGTAGGAATTATATTGTTAATTACAACATTAGGAATAATTAGTTACATGAAAACAAGACTTGGACTAAAGCCAGAAGAATATGATGAAAGAGAAATTTATAAAACAAAATAAGAATAGGGGATGTTAGTTTGAAAAATAAGAAAGTAGTAATAGGAGTAATAGTTATATTAGTAGCTGTAGTAACAGTAATAACAGCATTTGTAATAAATATTAAAAAAGAAAAAGCTGTTAAGCAAGCTTTAAATAATTATATTAATTATATTAATGAGAAAAATTATGATAATATGTATGAATTAATTACTGATACAAGTAAAGAGCAAATAAATAAAGAAGATTTTGTAAAAAGAAATAAAAATATATATGAAGGTATAGATGCAGCAAATGTAAATATAAAAATAGAAAAAATTGAAAAAGAGAAAGATGCAAAAGCAAAACAATATATAGTTACATATAGTGAACATTTAGATACGGCAGCAGGAGAAATTAATTTTAATTCTACATCTACAATAAAGAAAGAAAATAAAGAATTTAAAATAGTGTGGTCTTCTAGTATGATTTTTCCTCAATTAGGAGATTTAGATAAAGTGAGAATATCTACAATCAAATCTGATAGAGGAGAAATATTAGATAGGAATGGAGAAAAACTAGCTGTAGATGGAAAAGTTGCGTCAATTGGAATTGTGCCTGGTAAGTTAGGAGAAAATAAGGATGAGAGTATTAGTAAAATAGCTGAGTTAACAGGAGTATCCATAGATTTTATTAATAATCAGTTATCTTCATCATATGTAAAAGATGATACCTTTGTACCTATTAAAAAAATTTCAGATAGTAATACTGAATTAAAAGAAAGAATACTTCAAATACCAGGAACTCTAATTAACAAAATAGATGGAAGAGTATATCCATTAGGAAAGGAAGCAGCACATTTAATAGGATATGTTCAATCTATAAGTGCAGAAGAACTACAAGTAAATGAAGGAAAGGGATATAATACAAATAGTGTTATTGGAAAATCTGGATTAGAAAAAGCATATGAAGATACTTTAAGAGGAATTGATGGTAGTGAGATATATATAGTAGATGAAAATGGAAATAAAACAGCTCAACTTGTAAAACAAGATAAAAAAGATGGACAAAATGTAAAATTAACAATTGATAGTTTTCTACAAAGTAAATTATATACACAAATGCAGAATGATAAAGGAGTTTTTATAGTCATGCGGACCAAAGACAGGAGAATTATTAGCTCTAGTTAGTACACCTACATTTGACTCAAATGATTTTGTTGTTGGAATGACTACAGAAAAATGGAATGATTTAAACAATGATGAAAACAAGCCATTATATAATCGTTTTATACAAAAATATTGTCCAGGTTCAACATTTAAGCCAATAACTGGAGCAATAGGGCTTACAACTGGAAAAATAAATGAGAATGACGATTTTGGATATTCTGGAACAAATTGGCAAAAAGATTCTAGTTGGGGAAATTATAAAATAACAACTTTAACTGGATATAATGGAGCAAAGAATTTATTAAATGGAATGATACATTCTGATAACATATATTTTGCACAAGCAGCTTTAAAAATAGGAACAGATGCTTTTATACAAAATCTAAATAAGATAGGATTTAATGAGCAAATAGAATTTCCATTAAGCCTTGCAAGATCACAGTATGCTAATAATAATGGAAATGAAATACAAAAAGAAACAAAACTTGCAGATTCGGGTTATGGTCAAGGAAGTATCTTGGTAAATCCGATTCATATGGCTTCCATTTATTCAGCTTTTATTAATAAAGGTAATATGATAAAGCCAATAATAGAATACAAAGAAGATAATAAAGGAGAAATATTAAAACAAAATGTTTTTTCTGAGGAAGCGGCAAATATTATCAAAAACTCATTAGTACAAGTTATTGAAAATAAAGAAGGAACAGCAAATGATATGAAAGTTTATGGAACTACTATTGGCGGAAAAACAGGAACAGCTGAATTAAAGAAGTCAAGTGAAGATACAGAAAGTGGAACATTGGGATGGTTTGATTGCTTTACAATTGACCGTACGAATGGAGAAGATATGCTTATTATAAGTATGGTAGAAAACGTACAAAACAATAGTGATGGAGGAAGTCATTATTTAATAAAGAAAATAAGGACAGTGTTTGAATAGGATAATAATAATATTATATACTAATTAAATACACAATATATTAAAGGGAGGTAACTATGGTAGTATTAATGACAAGACATGGGCAAACAGATTGGAATGTTGAGAGAAAAGTACAAGGGAAAGCAGATATAGAATTAAATGAAAAAGGTATCGAACAAGCTAAGATTACAAGTGAAAAACTAAAAGATGAAAAAATAGATATTATAATATCTTCTCCGTTAAAAAGAGCAAAACAAACAGCAGAAATTATTAATGAAAAGTTAAATTGTCCAATTATATACGAGGAAGGAATTTCTGAAAGAGATTTTGGAGAATTCGAGGGAAAAAGAAGGGATGAATTTGATTTTGAAGGTTTTTGGAGCTATAAAAAGAATTTTAAATATGATAAAGCAGAAAATATAAGAGAATTTTTTAATAGAATATATAGTACATTAGACAATATAAAAGAAAAATATAAAGATAAAAATGTCCTTATAGTATCTCATGGAGGAGTAAGTATTCCTGTTAATTGTTATTTTAATGGAATACCAGATAAGGAAAACTTACTTTTTTTGGGATTACATAATTGTGAAGTTGTTAAATATTATAATAGATAGAAAGGAGAAACATATATGGAAAAGTTAATTATGTTAGGAACAGGAAATATTTATGTATCAAATGATTTAGATATTATTGAATTGTAGTTAAGGAGGAATTATGGTAGTTGTAGCAGGGTGTTTAATAGTAAGAAACAATAAAATTTTAATGGTAAAAGAAGCTAAAAAGAAATGTTATGGACAATGGAATTTTCCAGCTGGACATGTAGATGAATTAGAAAAAATTACAGATGCAGCAATAAGAGAGACTTATGAAGAAACTGGATGCAAGGTAAAACTTACAGGTGTATTACCAATATGTTCTGTTGATATGAATAACGGAGAAACACTGGTGATGGTTAGATTTACAGCAGATATATTAGAAGAAAATATTAAATTTGATACAGAAGAAATACTAGATGTGAAATGGTTAAATATTGAAGAGGTAAAAAATATGAGAGAAAAAGAATTAAGAGGATGGGATACAAGCATTCAATTTATAAGAGATTTTGAAGAAAATAAAATATACCCTTTAGAGATTTTTAATAATACAAAATATGTTAGATAAGTAGGAGGGAATATATAGTGAAAATTATAAAACTTGAACAGGCAAAAAGATTTGATAATAGTGAAAAATGTAAACTGTTGGAGTATAATTTTAAAGATAAAGATATAGATTGTGCAACAGTTGTTATAAACGGAAGATATCCGGATACAGGATACTGTATGAATGAGAAATGTAAAGAACTTATTTATGTTATAGAAGGTGAAGGAACTTTAAATAAAGAAGATGAAACAATAGAGTTTAAAAAAGGAGATGCGATTTTAATTGGTAAAAAAGAAAAATACTATTGGGATGCATATTGTACAATAGTTATGCCATGTACTCCAGCCTGGTATCCAGAACAATATAAATTGATAGATGAGTAAAAAAATATAAAAGAAAGGTTTGATAAAATTATGAAAATTACAAAATTTCCACAATCATGTTTATTAATAGAAACAAAAGGAAAGAAAATATTAATAGATCCAGGAACTTTAAAATATAAAGATGAGTATTTTTATATCTGGAATAGTGTAGATATTATTATAATAACACATAAGCATTCAGATCATTGTAATACAAAAGTATTAGAAAATCTAAACAAGAACATAACAATATATTCAACTAAAGAAGTACAAGATTCTAATAAAAATTTAAATATAAATATTGTAAAAGAAAATGATACATTTAATTTAGGAGATATAACAATAGAAGTAGTACATGCAATACATGGATATCAACCATTGCTAAAAGGTAATAAAGAAGTACATGAGAATGTAGGATATATTATTGATGATGGGGAAAATAGATTATATTCAACAAGTGATACTATTTGTTTCAAGAATGATTATAAAGCAGATATTTTGTGTATTCCTGTAACAGGAAATGGATTGACAATGTCTGCATTTGAAGCAGCTTTATATGCAAAAGAAGTAGGAGCAACATTAACAATACCAATTCATATGGATAATCCAGCATTTCCACCAAATTTTGATTTTATAAAAGAAATGTTTCAAAAGCATGAAGTTGAATATGAGATATTGGATAATGAAGAAACTATTGAAATAGAATAGATATTGATAAAATTAACAAATAGTAGTATAATTTACTAGTATAAATTGGGTAATGGTTGCTCGAGATATAAGAACCAATTATATACTTATTTTGAGGTAAAGGAGGAAGTTTAAGACATGGGACAAAAAGTTAACCCTCATGGATTAAGAGTTGGAGTAATAAGGGATTGGGATTCCAGGTGGTATGCTGAAGAAGAAAGTTGTGATAAAAAACACAATGTAGAAGCATTAAAAAAGTTATTAACTGTAAGAGGTTGGAATTCCTCAAAAGATACTACTAAAGTGAAATTTAAGCACATGAAAACAAGACAATATTTTGATTTTGATAAAATTAAAATAAGACAATTCGTAAATTCAGTAATGAAAAAAGTTACAAAGAGGTTAATATTACCTCGACAAAGATTATTATCATAATCTTTCAATGAATTTGTCTCGAGTGACAATGTAGGCATCAGGTTATTTCCTGATGTCTATTACAATTTAATATACAAAGGAAAAAATATATATAGATACTTTTTAAATATAACTATTAAACTATACGAATTGTAATAAAAAAGTCTAAATAAAACTAGACTTTTTTGTTTGTTTTATATATAATAAGAAAAAACAAGAAAAAAGTAGAATTTTGGAGGTCTATAAAAATGTATGAGAGAAGTGCTATTGTATTAGAAAGGTATTTTGATAATATTTTTAAGTTTAATAAAGAAAATAACTTAAAAGTAAATTATAAAAATTATACTAATATAGTTGAAGAAGCGGAAAAATATCAAAAAACTATCGTAGAAGAAGATGAAATAATTCAAAAGTTTGATGAAATTGCTAAAGAAATACAAACAATACAAAGCTCTCAAGAAAAATTATATAAATCAAATGAAAAATTAGGAAATAAAAGAAATCAATTATTTAATGAGCTAGGAGATAAACCAGAAAATATAGAAAGCAAATTAAAAAAGATAGAAGACACTATTGATGAAAATAATGAACAATTAAAAGAATTAAGAGAAGAATATATAAAAGCATTAAAGATTTTTATAGAAAGGCAAAAAGAAAGAAATAAATGTGAAAAACTTAGAAGAGTTGCAGAATCAAACTATCTTTTATATATAGAAAATGCTGAAAAAACATTTGATAAAATAGAAGTAAATGATGTAAATTCATTAAAAATATTTATAACAACGGAAAAAGAAGATATAGAAAAAGAAATATGTAACTTGATGATAAAAAATGGTAAAAATGAGAAGATAGGATTTAACCCTGATGTTATAAATAAAGCAGTTAAAACAAGAATTTCTATTGCAGAAAAAGAAGCTGAATTTTATACTTCTATATATGAGAGAACAAAGAAATTTTTAAGCGAAAAAGATAATGAAAACTTAAAATTATCAAGATATAAAAAATTATTAAGAGATGTAAGTGTTAAATTAGAATTTCTAAATGCAGAAAAAGAATACATAGTTGGATTTTTAGATAATGAAAGAATAACTTCAATGAATACTAAAAAAGTACATAATAATATGATGAAAGAAGCTTGTGAAAACTTTGATTTAGATATTAAACAAATTGAAAATTTATATGAGTTAATCTTAAGAGAAACCACAAATAAATCTACTAAGAAGGGGTACAAAGAATTATATAATAAAACATATTTAAGAGATATAGAAGAAAAGGAAAAAAGCTTTGAACAAGAGGCTAATAAAGTAAAAATAAATATGGGAACAGTAATAAATTCAAATTATTGGAGAATTGAAGGAATAAAAAATATATATACTGTATTCCAAGAAGAAGTAAGCAGGAAATTTGATAAAGACTTATCTGATTATAGAATTGAAGATGTTGAAGAAGAGGAAGAAATAGAGAATTCAGAAGATATTGAAGAAAAGATAGATACATATATTAAAAATAATGCTAAAGACGAAATAGATAATGTTGATGAGAAATATGATAATGACAATAAAGAGAAAGAAGATTATGAGGATGAAGAACAAAATGAATTCTATGATGACAATGAATATGATTTATATGGAGAAGATAAAAAATTACAAAAGAAAATAAATAAAAAAATAGAAAAAAGAATAGAAAAAGAAAATAAAATCAAAAAGAAAAACAGAAATAATTATGAAGATATACCGTATTCTATAGAAAACGATAAAGTTGATATGATAATTCAAAATACTAGAAAGGCACAAATAAGAGAACTAAAGAAAAAACAGAAAAAAAGTATATTTGGAAAATTTTTTGATTAAGGGGACGCGCCCCTTGGTCAAAAGCTATAAAGGATGAAATAAGTAATATAGAGGGAGCAAGAGAAGAAGGAATAAAAATGGGAGAAAGTAAAACAAAAGAAGAAAAGATAAAAATAGCAAAAAAATTATTCCAAATGGGGTTAAATAAAAGAAGCAACAGGCATTTTAAATGAAGAATTATCATTAATTATAAAAAGTAACAAATAAAAGCTAAAAAAGGTTTCAAAATATTGAAATCTTTTTTTAATAGTGATAATATATTTAAAATGCGAGGAGGTAATATGTTAAAATTAGAAAATATTAAAAAAGATTATTTATCAGGTGATACAAAAGTAGAGGCTTTAAAAGGAATTAGTATAGAATTTAGAAAAAATGAATTTGTTTCCATTTTAGGACAAAGTGGTTGTGGAAAAACAACATTATTAAATATAATTGGAGGTTTAGATAGATACACATCAGGAGATTTAATAATTAATGGGAAGTCTACTAAAAAGTTTAAAAATAAGGATTGGGATGCATATAGAAATTATTCTGTAGGATTTGTATTTCAAAGTTATAATCTAATACCGCATCAAACTATTCTTTCAAATGTTGAATTAGCATTAACAATATCAGGAGTGTCTAAAAAAGAAAGAAAACAAAGAGCTATTAAAGCTTTAGAGGATGTTGGATTAAAAAAACAAATCCATAAAAAACCAAATCAATTATCTGGAGGTCAAATGCAAAGAGTTGCAATTGCAAGAGCTTTAGTAAATAATCCAGATATCATTTTAGCAGATGAGCCAACAGGAGCTTTAGATACAAAGACAAGTGTCCAAATAATGGATATTTTAAAAGAAATAGCTAAAGAAAAACTAATAATAATGGTAACTCATAATCCAGACTTAGCCGAAAAATATTCTAGTAGAATAGTAAAAATATTAGATGGAGTTATAACAGATGATTCAAATCCATATACAGATGATGATAGAAAAAAAGAAGAAGGAAGTAAAGCTAAATCTGGAAGAACTTCAATGAAGTTTTTTACAGCATTAAGACTTAGTTTAAATAACTTAATGACTAAAAAAGGAAGAACTTTGCTTACATCTTTTGCAGGAAGTATTGGTATTATAGGAATAGCTTTAATACTTGCAATATCAACAGGAGTACAAAATTATATTAACAAAGTAGAAGAGGATACTTTATCATCATATCCAATAACTATTGAGGAATCTACTATAGATATGTCTAGCATGATGGAATCAATGATGGGAACAGAAGAAAAAGATGATAATCAAGAAGAGGGGAAAGTATATTCTGCTGATGTTATGAATGAAATGATAACAACTCTTTCTAATAAGAAAGAAAATAATAATTTATCAGAATTGAAGAAATATTTAGATGAAGGAAATAATGAAATAATAAATAATAGTAATAGTATAGAATATGGATACGATTTAAATATTAATCTATATAAAGAAAATACAGAAGATGGAATTGTTAGAGTAAATCCAAGTACAGTAATGAATGCATTTGGAATGGGAGAAATGATTGAAGCTCAAAATAATTCTTCTATGGCATCTATGTTTGGAAGTTCAATGATGACTAATACAGATATATGGATTGAAATGTTAGATAATCAAGAATTACTAAAAACTCAATTTGATTTGGTTAAAGGTAGCTGGCCAAAAGAATACAATGAAGTAGTTTTAATTTTAAAAGAAGACGGCAGAATAGATGATTATACTTTATATTCTCTTGGGTTGAAAAATCAAGAAGAATTAAGAGATAAATGGAAAGCTGTAGAAAATGGTGAGAAAATCGAGGATAATGCAGAAGCTACATCATATACTTATGACGAATTATTAAACTTATCCTTTAAATTACTATTAAATTCTGATTATTATAAAAAAGAAAATGGTTTATGGATTAATAAAGAAGACAATGAAGATTATATGAAAGAAAAAATAGAAAAAGCAGAAAATATAAAAATTGTAGGAATTATAAAACAAAATGAAGAAAGTGTTGCTAAAGCTTCAGTAACAAGTGGTATTGGATATACAAAAAAATTGAAGGAATATGTTATAAATAAATCTAATGAAACAGAAATTGTTAAAGAACAAAAAGACAATAAAGATATAAATGTATTTTCAGGATTAAAATTTCCAACTGAAGAGGAAAAAGAAAATTATACTATGGCTAATTTGAGTAATGAACAAAAAATGGCAATGAGTAAATTAAGTAGTCAAGAAATAGCAAAAATGATGGAAACATATACACAAAACAAAGATGCAAGTTATGAAAAAAATCTAAAGAAATTATCATCTATTGATTTAGATAATCCAACTTCAATTAATATATATCCAAAAGATTTTGAAGCTAAAGATAAAATAGCAGAAGCAATAGAAAGTTATAATCAGAGACAAAAAGATGAAGGAAAAGAAGAAAATGTTATAAATTATACAGATATGGTAGGAATAATGATGAAATCAGTAAGTCAAATTATTGATACTATAAGTTATGTGTTAATAGCATTTGTTGCAATATCATTAATAGTTTCATCAATAATGATAGGAATTATAACATATATATCTGTATTAGAAAGAACAAAAGAAATTGGAATATTACGTGCAATTGGAGCATCTAAGAAAGATATATCAAGAGTATTTAATGCAGAAACATTTATAGTTGGTTTAATTTCTGGAATACTAGGAATAGGAATAACAGTATTACTAACAATACCAATAAATAGTGTCATTCATGCAGTAACAGGAGTAACTGTAAACGCAATGGTACCACCAGTAGCAGGAGTGATTTTAGTAGTTATTAGTATGATATTAACAATAATTGCAGGTTTAATACCAGCTAAAATGGCTAGTAAAAAAGATCCAGTAGAAGCATTAAGAACAGAATAAGATTATGACCAAAGGGACGAATTAAGTACACTTTAAATTTTATTAAAAAAATTTTTTGTAAAAGATAGCTAAACAGATATAAAATTATAGTTCTAAAAGTAGTGAAATTAAATTTTAGGAGGATTTCATTATGGTAGAGATAACTTTTATCACAAAGAGGGAGATTTTTTCGTTCCTAACTTATATTTAGATCTCTACTGTCAATAATTTTTGATTAGGACACCCTAAAACATAAAAAATATTTCAAGAGTAGTTCACCCTGATGTTGATGTGGGCTCTGCCCACACCCGACCTCAGGAATATTTTTTTTTATTCTGTCAATAATATTATTACCGAAGGAATATTTTAAGCAATACGTTCATTCTTTAAGCAATTAAAATATATGAACTCTGCAATAATAGTTTCAATAGATTCAGTTTTTTCTATTGGAATATTATCTTTATCATAGATTGGTTTAACAGTATACAATTTGTTTTTGTATAGCACTTTTATTCCAATCTTTTTGCTTATTAATACATCTATTCTAGTTCTTGGTAATATATCTATATTTTCGATT
>CAQRYF010000001.1:64746-94095 GCA_948875265.1 uncultured Clostridia bacterium | reverse complement strand
CGACTAGTTAAAAATAATTAGTTGCCAGTTTTTTTATTTTATGCTATACTAATTTCAACAGTTGATGAGTCAAATATTTTTTAAAACTATATAAAATTGATGACAAACATTGAATATTAAAGGATTTCAAATTATTGTCATCAATATAAAATTTTATTTTATATAATTATTTGGTTCTCTTTTCTTATCAATAAAGTATTGTATTATGGCAAATAAGCCTATATCTGAAAGTGTTTTTATATATTCTATATTAGGATATATCTTATATGGATGATGTATAACTAAATCTAAATAATTCTTATTTGTCTGAGTATCAAAAACAATATTCCAAATCTTCTTAATATTTATATTATCAGAAAATAAATTATCTGCATTATTGGTTATATATTTTATTATTTCACTTAAATTTAAATCTCTATTTTTTCCGTCAACTAATTTTTTCCATTTATTTGTATTTATTAAAAAATAAATGCTGGTTTGTTCTAGTAGAGCTCGTAATAAAAAACAGTATGATATAGGGTAATATTTATAACCATTTTTTATTGATGAACGCTGAAGTTCGTAAGCTAATGACTTGATACCATTCGCTCTTTCGTTACTATTATCTAGGTTATAAATGTTTATATTTGAGAAAATTATAGTATCTTCTTTTTTTATATTCATTTTAGGTGATAAAACTGTTGGAACTCCTAATTCTGATAATTTAATTTGTTCCATATCATTAATATTTTGTCCTATAAAGTTTATTTTAGAATTATTTTTTATAACTGTATTTGTTGGTTCATTTAAATTTGTATCTATTTTATTTGTTTCTTTAGATTCTTTTTTTACTTTTTCATCTACTTTATCATTATTTAAATATTCTTTAATTTTCTTATTACTTTGAACAGTTTTACTATTTATTTTACCTGATTTTATATCATTTACTATATTATTTAATTTTTGTTCAGTATAATTCATAGATGATGTAAATGTTAAAATATTATCTATATTATCAATATTAAGAAATCGTTTTCCTTCTTTTGACTCTAAAATTTTTTCTATTGTTGAAGTTGGAAAATTATTTGGTAGATCTTTAAAAACATTAGGGAGCAAATCTTGTGCTTGTGTTATAATATTTTTTAATCCTAATTTTTGCTCAAATCTTTTAATCATTATTCTATCCCACTGCATAGCACCTGATGCAGTAGTATGTATAGCTTTTATCATTGGAGCAGCTTCTTTGAAATCTTTTACTATATAAGCAGATACCTCAAAAAAATCTTCTTGAACCTTTTTTGAAAGTTCAAATACAGTATTTATTTGGGCATATGTAAAATATTTTAGATTTTGCATCACATTTGGATTTTTTAGAATTTTCAATGCTGTAATTCTTCTATTTCCATCCCATGGTATATATTTATTTATATTTTCTCTATATTCAAGTATAACTGCTAAACTAGGAATAAATCCAGATTCATAAATACTTTTAATTAAATCAAACATCTTATTAGCTGTTTCTTTATCCCTAATTAATTGTTTCATTATAAGTTCTTCACCCATTTCTGTAATAGTTAGTTGAACTTCATTGTGCCTTGGATTTTCTGGATTAATCATTATATCTTCTACTTTAATTATCTTTAAATCTCTTTGTTCTTTCATTATTACACATCCTTTTCCATATTTTTACTTATTATAGTTTAACATAAAAATGTCAAGAATGCTATATTTAACTGGTATAAAAGATAATAGCCATTGTAAAAGTTTTCTATTATATTATGATAGTATAATTTGAAAAACTCCTAATTATTGTAATTAGGAGTTAAAACAAATTCTTTACCATTCAAATAACTCAAAATACCACTATCTGTTTTAAAATTAAACTTTAAAATATAGCTAGAAAGCATTTGATACCTTTTATTAAACTTTTTATTTATCTCATTAGTTCCATATTTACCGATCTCCAATAATAGGATAACCTAAATGGGCCAGATGAGCACGAATTTGATGAGTTCTACCAGTTTCTATTTCTACATCTAAAAGGCAAGTATTATCACTTCTTTTCTCTAAAATTCTATATGTAGTAATAATTTTTTGATACCCCTTTTTAAATGCATCATTAATATATACTAAGGATTTTTTAGTATCTTTAAATAGATAAGATACACATCTTTTATAATTATCTTCTGGAATACCATAAACAAGAGCAAGATAATGTTTTTCTATTTCATGTTTTTTAAACTTATCTAAAAGAATATTTAAAGTCACTTCATTTTTAGCAAATAGAACTAAACCAGTAGTATTTCTATCAATTCTATGACAAGGCATAGGTTTAAAAGATGATGTGTAGTATTGTGTATGAACATATGTAGTTAAACTATTACTACCTGTTACTTCTATATTATAAGGCTTATTAATTATTAAAATATTATCATCTTCAAAAAATATATTCAATTCAAATCTATTGCAAAGCATTTCATCAGAAATATAAACTAAAATTTCATCCCCTTCATAAACATTTGTGTTTTGATTAATACGTTTTCCATTTATTTTTATATCTTTCTTTCGTAATGTTTTAAACAATAAATTAGAAGATAGATTAGGAATTGAATCTAGCAAAAACTTATTTAATTTTTTTTCATTATATTTTTTATCAACTATTAACTTTTTCATATAATTATTATAAATGTTAAAGAAATAAAAGGCAATAAAAATAATAAAATAAAACAGAAAGAAAATAATAAATAGTCATATATATAGATTTAGGTGAATAAAATAGATATGTGAACTTTATGTGAAAAATACAAAAATAGTATTGACATTTTATAAAATAGGGTATAAATTATTAGCAGTCACTTAAATAGAGTGCTAATAACTTAAGGAGGTAATAAAAATGATTAAACCATTAGGAAGTAGAGTATTAATAAAAATGAAAGAAGGCGAAGAAACAACTAAAAGTGGAATAATATTAGCAGGAAGCGCACAAGAAAAACCACAAATAGCAGAAGTAATAGAAATAGGACCAGGAGAAATAATAGAAGGCAAACAAGAAACAATGAATGTAAAAAAAGGAGACAACATAATAATAAGTGAATATGCAGGAACAAAAATAAAATACAACCAAGAAGAATACATAATAGTAAAACAAGACGACATATTAGCAATAGTTGAATAATTCCCATTTTGGGGTCGGGTTAAAAAGTGTGAAAATATTAAAATATAATATATGGATTAAAGGAATGTCCCTATTTCCCAGAAAACAGGGAGAGAAGGAACGTCCCCAAATCCCAGGAGAGGAGATAGAAAGATGGCAAAAGTTATAAAATATGGAGAAGAGGCAAGAAAGTCTTTATTAGAAGGTGTTAATAAGTTAGCAGATACTGTTAAAGTTACATTAGGACCAAAAGGAAGGAATGTAGTGTTAGATAAAAGTTTTGGGGCACCATTAATTACTAATGATGGTGTTACAATAGCAAAAGAAATTGAGTTAGAAGATAAATTTGAAAATATGGGAGCTCGTTTAGTAAAAGAAGTTTCTACTAAAACTAATGATGTGGCAGGCGATGGTACAACAACAGCTACTGTATTAGCTCAAAGTATGATTAAAGAGGGAGTTAAAAATGTAGCAGCAGGTAATGATCCTATGGCAATAAAAAGAGGAATTGATAAAGCTGTAGAGACAGCTGTTGAAGGTTTAAAGGAAATTAGTTCTGTTGTGAATGGAAAAGAAGATATAGCAAGGGTTGCTAGTATTTCAGCAAACAATGAAGAAGTTGGAAACTTAATTGCAGATGCTATGGAGAAAGTATCTAAAGATGGAGTTATTACAATTGAAGAATCAAAAACTTCAAATACAGAATTAAGTGTAGTAGAAGGAATGCAATTTGATAAAGGATATTTATCACCATATATGGCAACTGATACAGAAAAGATGGAGGCAATGTTAGATAATCCATATATATTAATAACAGATAAGAAAATATCTAATATTCAAGAAATTTTACCTTTATTAGAAGCTTTAATGCAAGAATCAGGAAAATTATTAATTATCTGTGATGATATGGAAGGAGAAGCTTTATCAACATTGATTTTAAATAAATTAAGAGGTGTGTTAAATGTAGTAGCTGTAAAAGCTCCTGGATTTGGAGATAAGAGAAAGGCTATGCTAGAAGATATTGCAACTTTAACAGGAGGAGAAGTAATAACATCTGATTTAGGATTAGAATTAAAAGATACAACAGTTGAACAATTAGGAAGAGCAAAACAAGTTAAAGTACAAAAAGAAAATACAATTATAGTAGATGGAGCAGGAGACAAAGATAAAATAGCTGATAGAGTTAATCAAATTAAATCGCAGATTAATGAAACACAAAGTGAATATGATAAAGAAGGATTACAAGAACGTCTTGCTAAAATTGCAGGAGGAGTAGCAGTAATTGGAGTTGGAGCTGCAACAGAAGTAGAAATGAAAGACAAAAAGCTAAGAATAGAAGATGCATTATCTGCGACAAAAGCAGCAGTTGAAGAAGGAATAGTATCAGGTGGAGGAACAGCATTAATAAATGTAATTCCTAAAGTAGAAAAGTTAGTAAACTCTCTAGAAGGTGGAGAACAATTAGGAGCAAAAATTGTACTAACAGCATTGGAAGAACCAGTAAAACAAATTGCAAGAAATAGTGGATTAGAGCCAGCTGTTATTGTAGAAAAAGTTAAAAATTCAGATGTAGGAGTAGGATTTGATGCTGCTAATGAAGAATATGTAGATATGAAGAAAAAGGGAATTGTTGATCCAACTAAAGTAACAAGAAGCGCTTTGCAAAATGCTGCATCAATTGCTTCAATGGTACTTACAACTGAGAGTTTAGTAACTGATAGTCCAGAACCAAAAGCATGTAACTGTGGTGGACACGAAGGCGGAATGCCAGCAGGAATGGATGGAATGTATTAATAATTAACAGTAAAAATGGATAGTTAAAACTATCCATTTTTATATACATTTAATTAGTAGGCTCTTCATTTTCTAATTCTATTTGAATAGATTTACTATCATCTTTAGCATCCCTATTAATTATTGAATAATCTATTTTACATTTTTCATATCCTGTTAAAGCTTTTACATAGCCTTCATCATGACGTGATTTCTTATGGGTTGCATATTGAGTAGGAGATTCCTGGGTATAACTTTTTTTGTTATGTTTATTGAATTTTTTTGATAATAAAGCAAATAATTTTTTGAATATTCCATCATTTTGCTTATCATTAGAAACTGGAACCATTTTAGTAGATACATCAGATGGTTTTATATTATTAGATGACATTGAAACTTCTTTTCCATTCCTATAAGATACATTAACTTCTTTTTCATTAATATGTTTATTATTCATAAAACTTGAATTTGCTCCAAGGTCTAAATTACTTGCATCTACATTTAAAGTTCCTTTTCTTATGTCTAAATTATCCATAACACTTGAATTTTCACCTAATTTGGAATCTTTTATCTTTACATCCACATCACTATCCGAACTATGTACATTATTCATAATATTTACACTTCCAGATGCTTGAATATTATCTATTTCAATTTTAACAGCACTCATAATATATTCCTCCTTAATAATTTTTGTAATAATATAATAATTAAATATTACTACTAAAGATATTTAACATATACATTAAGTATATCATTAAATTAGTATATTGTAAAGATAAATACAACTTGCTTTTTTAGTAATTATATATTATAATAGAGATGCTATTTTTGAGATAAATAACTAAATGGAAATATAGAAAAATAATAAAGTTACTTTATACAAAAAAATTAAATGCCAATATAGCTCAGTTGGTAGAGCAACAGATTCGTAACCTGTAGGTCGGCAGTTCGATTCTGCCTATTGGCTCCAAACTTAATTTAAACGAAACAATAAGATAAGAATATAAAATAAAGGAGAAAAGCGATGGAACAAGTAATAAATAAGAAAGTAAATGAACTTTCTAAAACTGGTGAATTAGTACAAATAATTTTAATAATTTTAGGAGCTTTATTAGTACCAGCAGTATTACCACAATTACTACAAGTGATATTTGGAAAAACTAGTGCAATTGCAAGTAACTCACAAATTATAGTTGGAAGTATAGTGAATACAGCATTAATCATAACAGGAGTGAATGTAAAAGGTTGGAGAAAATTAATATTAATTGCTACATTACCAAGTTTATCTGCTATAGGTAGTGGTTATATTTTTGGTAGTTTAACAAAAGCAACAATATTTATGATACCAGGAATTTGGTTTGGAAATTTCTCTTTAATAATACTAATGAAAGAGTTATATGCCAATAGAGAAATGAATTATATAATAAGTGCAATTATAGCGATAGTAGTAAAAGTTTCAATAATATTTGGAGTACTAAATATTTGGATGGCAATATCAGTATTACCAAATCAAGGAGCAATTGCAACTACATTAAAAAATACAATGGGATTAACACAATTAATAACAGCATCTATAGGTGCATGTATTTCAATGTTAATAATAAAATTAGTATTTAATAGAAATACAGAAAAAAGGAGTTAAGCAGTGGGATTTTTTGATAAATTAAAACAAGGAATGAACAAAACCAAAACATCATTTGACGAGAAGATAAACAATGTATTTAGCAATTTTAGAAAAGTTGATGAAGACTTTCTTGATGAATTAGAAGAAGTATTAATTATGTCAGATATAGGAATGGATACTTCAATAAAGATAATAGATAATTTAAGGACAAGAATAAAAAAAGAAAAATTACAAGATGAAGAAGATGTAAAAAGAGCGTTAAGAGAAGAAATGCAAGAAATATTGGATGTGACAGATATAAGTTTACATTTGCAAACAAAACCATCTGTAATATTAGTAGTAGGAGTAAATGGAGTTGGAAAAACAACTTCAATAGGAAAAATTGCAAATAGATTAGTAAAAGATGGTAAAAAAGTAGTAGTTGCAGCAGCAGATACATTTAGAGCAGCAGCAGTAGAACAGCTTGAAATCTGGGCAAATAGATCAGGAGCTGACATCGTAAAAAGAGAAGAAGGAGTGGATCCAGCATCTGTTGTATATGATGCAATAAAGATAACAAAACAAAAAGATGCAGATATATTAATTGTAGATACTGCAGGAAGATTGCATAATAAAAAATATTTAATGGACGAATTAAATAAAATACAAAAAGTAATAAATAAAGAAATGACAGAAGCAGATAAAGAAGTGTTACTTGTAATAGATGGTACAACAGGACAAAATGCGATTTCACAAGTAAAAGCTTTTAAAGAAGAAGCAGATATTACAGGACTAGTACTTACAAAACTAGATGGAACAGCAAAAGGTGGAGTTGTAATAGGTATTGTAGAAGAAAATAAAATACCAGTAAAATTTATTGGTGTTGGTGAACAAATAGATGATATGGAAATATTTAATTCAGAGGATTTCGTTAAAGCAATAATATAAATATGGTTGCAATCAGGGAGGTAGAAATAGTGAAAGAAAATAATAAGAACAAAGAAGTTAAGGTAGAAAAGCAAGAGACTATAATGGATACAGCTAATACTAAAGATACAAGAAAAGAAGAACCTAAAAAGAAAAGCAAATTAAGAATGATATTAGTAATATTATTTGTACTAATTTTTGCAGGAGTAAGTTATGTTGGGCTAAGAGGTAGTTATTTAGAATATAAAGAATTAGGAGAAAAATATTTAAAAATATTTTATACAAATTTAATATATAAATACTCAATAATGGCAATTAATTTTGTATTCTTGTATTTTGTAATCTATTTTACAAATAGAGGAATCAAAAAAGGATTAAAACCATTTTTTGAAAAAGAAAATAAAAAAATGCCAAAATTATTAAATAAATCATTAGCATTAGTAATATCATCAATTGTAAGTATAGTAGTATCAGCTGTAATGATGAAAAAAATAATGTTAATTATAAATGGTACATCATTTGGAATACAAGATCCAGTATTTAATATGGATATATCATATTTTATTTTTCAAAAACCAGTAATAGAAATGCTTGCATATTATTTTGTAATACTATTTGTAGGGTTATCACTATACATGGCATTATATTATGTAATAATATTTAATAGATTTTTTGACGGTATAGATGGCAAGATGTTAAAACAAAGTATCTTTATGAAAAAATTAACAAGAAATGCATTTTTAATTATTATAGGAATAGCAGTACTTACAATTATGAGTACACAAAATATGGTATTTGGCAAATTATTAACAGTAAATAATGATATAGACATTGTAGGAGCTGGAATGACAGAAACTACAGTTAAATTATGGGGATATATAATATTTGCATTTGTTATAGTAATATTTGCATACAGAGCAATTAAATACTTTAAACAATCAAATACTAATAAGGTATTAAAAAACTTAGCAGTAATACCATCATATTTAGTATTATTATTTATAATAATGGTAATTTTTGATTTAGCATTTGTAAGTTCTAACGAATTAGATAAAGAAAAAAATTATATAGCTGAAAATATAAAAAACACTAAAAATGCATATAATATAAACATTGATGAAGAAAATGTGGAAAATTCAGGAACAATAACAAATGAAGAGGTAAATAATAATCAAAATGTAATAAATAATATACCAATAATAAGTAAAGAAGCTGTATTAAAAACACTAGAAGATAGTCAAACAGAAACAGGATATTTTTCATATAGAAACGCTAATTTAGCAAAATATAAAATAAATGGAAAAGATAAATTAGTGTATACAGCACCTAGGGAGATTTTAAATTCAGGAAGAACTTATAACAATAAAACATATGAATATACACATGGAATGGGAGAGATAATAGCATCAGCTACAGAAAGTACTCAAACTGGAAATGTTCAATATATTCAAAAAGAAGTATCTGGAAAAGATGAACAAATAAAAATATCTGAACCACGCACATATTTCGGATTAGATAATAATGGAATAGTAGCAACAAATACAAAAAACAAACAAGAATATGACTATACTGATGAAAAGGGAACAGAATATACATCAGTATATAATGGAAAAGCAGGATTACAATTAGGATTTTTAGATAGACTAATATTAGGAATTACAAAAGGAGATGTTAATTTAGCATTTTCGGGAGAAATTACAGATGAAAGTAAAATTCTAATTAATAGAAATGTAATAGAAAGAGCTAAAAAAGCATTACCATATTTAATATATGATGAAAATCCATATACTGTAATAGATAAAGATGGAAAATTAATATGGGTAATTGACGCATATACAGTATCTAGTAGTTATCCATATTCACAATATACAAGTATTGAACATGATGGAGTAAAAGAAAATATTAATTATATACGTAATTCAGTTAAAGTGTTAGTAGATGCGTATGATGGAACAATATCATATTATATAATTGATAGAAATGATCCTATTGCAATAGCATATGAAAAAATATATGATACATTATTTATAGATAAAGATACACAGATATCAACTGATATATCAGATCATTTTGTTTATCCAGAATTTTTATATAATGTACAATCACAAGTTTTAAAAACATATCACAATGTAAAACCAGATGTATTATATAGAGCAGATGACTTATGGGATATTGCAAAATATAATAGTACAAAATCTACTAAATCAACAGGAAGTTACATGAAACCATACTATACAATGGTAAAAACAAAAGACGGAGAACAATTAGGTTTAGTACAAATATATACTCCAGATGAGAAACAAAATATTATTTCTTATCTAGTAGGAAGCACTAATGGAATATCAAATCAATTAAAATTATACAAATTCTCAGCAGATAGCAATATAGTAGGACCAATGCAACTAGATAAGCAGATAGAAGAAGATGAAGCTATATCATCTGAATTAGAAGCATTAAACACAACAGGAACTAAGTTAACAAAACGAATGATAGTAGTTCCAATTGAAAACACACTATTATATGTTGAACCAATATATCAAACAATGTTGAATGAGTCAGAAATACCTATTTTGAGAAAAGTAGTAGTAGCTTCTGGAAATAAAGTAGCTATAGGAGATACATTATCAAAAGCATTAGAAAATTTACTTTCTAAATATGCTGTAGATATAGAAGTAGAAAATACAGATGATGTAGAAGGTTTGATAGAAGCTATAATAAAAGCCAATAAAAACTTAACAAAATCAAGTGATAATAATGATTGGGAAATGATGGGTAAAGATATCAAAAAAGTTCAAGATTTAATTAATTCTTTAGAGCAAGTAAAAGAGAAAGAGGACAAAAAGAAGGAAGAATTAGAGAAAACAACAAATACAAGTGATATAAATAATACTAAAAATACAACAACCAATACCCAAAACAATACAGAAAATGACACAATAAATGAATAAAAAAACATAAAAAATCCACTATAATATAAAGGTGGATTTTTATGTTTATAGGGAAGAAAAAAATAAATATCTTAAAAAAAGCAATAGAAGATTTAAGCAAAATTTTAGAAGAAGGAAATTTTGTTGAATTGACATATATTTTAGGGAATAAAAAAGAAATTATAATAAGAAACTTAATAGCTGGAATATTTAGGGGAGTTGGAATAGGAATAGGAGTTACAGTAGTAACTGCTATGTTAGTAATATTACTTCAGAAAATTGTTACATTAAATATTCCTGTAATAGGAGAATATATTGCAGATATTGTTGATATAGTCGAAAGAAGTAGATAAGTTGCCAAAAAGGATGGTTCCATTTGGCAACTTTAGTAAATTGTTTTTAGTTTTTTTCTAACTTATGAAATATCTTCTTTCCTTTTTTCAAAATAGCATAACCATCCGAAAAGTCATCTTCAGAAAGAATATAAGAAATATCTGTTATTTTTTCATCATTTAAAGAAATACCACCTTGATTGATTAATGTTCTAGCTTGACCTTTTGAAGGTGCAATACCAGTAATAACAATTGCATCAACAATAGGAATGTTTATATCTTCTAATTTAGTAGTTGGCATATTATCAAGACTTCCTTGACCATTAAATAATGCATTAGAAGCTTCCTCAGCTTTTTTAGCTTCATCTTCGCCATGAACTAATTTTGTAATTTCAAAAGCTGCAATTTTTTTTGCTTCATTTATTTTCTCGTCTTTTAAAGAAGATAGCTCATTTATCTTATCCATTGGTAAGAAAGTAAGCATTTTTAAAACATTTTCTACACTACTATCTTCAATATTTCTCCAATATTGATAAAATTCATAAGGAGAAGTTTTATCTGAATCTAGCCATAATGCTCCTTTTTCAGTTTTACCCATTTTTTTACCTTCTTTTGTTGTAAGAAGTTTAAATGTTAAACCAAATGAATCATCTTTTCCAATCTTTCTGATTAAATCAACACCACCAATGATATTAGACCATTGATCATTTCCACCCATTTGTAGTTTACATCCATATTTATTATATAAATGTAAAAAATCATAAGATTGCATAAGCATATAACTCATTTCAAAAAATGTAAGACCAGTTTCTAATCTATTTTTATAGCACTCTGCAGCAAGCATTTTATTTACTGAGAATAGACTACCAATTTCACGTACAAATTCAACGAATTTTAAATCTAAAAGCCAATCAGCGTTATTTACTATAATAGCACCATTGTCTCCTTCAAAACTTACAAATTTTTCAACTTGTTTTCTTATACATTCAACATTATGATTGATTTCTTCGCGAGATAACATTTTTCTCATATCTGTTTTTCCGAGATGGGTCACCAATTGTTGCAGTACCACCACCAACTAATATTATAGGTTTATGACCACATTTTTGCATATGACTTGCAACCATTAAAGAAACAAAATGACCAACATGTAAACTATCAGCAGTTGGGTCAATTCCTATATAAAATGGAACAGACTCTTTTCCAAACAATTCTTTTATTTCTTTTGGATGAGTCAATTGCTCAATATATCCTCTTTCTTCTAAAACATCAAAAACATTTTTCATTTAATTCATCCTCTCTATTTTATAAAAATATAGGCGGAAAAAATCCGCCAACAATTTAATTTTAAGATATGTTAACAATTAATTAAAAGTAATACCAGTATTTCCTATATTAAATTTCTTACTAGAATTATCTTTTTTATTAATATTTCCAAATTGGTTTTTATATTCCTCAAAGCCTTCATATCCTAAGAATCTATTTAAATTTTTAACAGAAATTCCTATTTCACCTGATATATTATCTAACGAATTATTACATCCGTTTTCTTCAATATAGGCCTTAAAAGTTGAAAATTCAAATCCATCTTTTTGACTACATTTTGGACATACATTTCCTTCTGATACATAAAAGTTACCACATCTACTACATCTATTAAATTCCATTGTTATTCCTCCTAAAAATTTATCTTTTGACATTTTTTACTAAAATCATTGCAAGTATATCATATATTTTACAAAAAATAAAGTGTTTTTATAATATATTTAAGAGATTAGTATAATATTAGTTTTTTAATTCCATAAATCTATCATAAAAATCAGGCTTAATTTTTTGTAAGCGAATAGGTTTTAAATTATTATCTGTAAAACAGTGCTTAGTTTCTCCAGTTAAAATTATATCGTTAGTAGATTTATTAGTTACAACATACCCCATAGTCAAACGCACACCAGTAAATTCTTTTACAAAAGGTTTTATAAGAATAGTATCGTCAAAAGTAACAGGATTTTTGAAAGCACAATTCACACCTAAAACAGGTATCATAATACCTTTTTCTTCAAAAGCAGAATATGGTATTTTAGCTTCTTCTAACTGTTTACATCTAGCTTCTTCAAGAAAGCGAATATAGTTTGAATGATGAACAACTCCCATTCTATCTGTTTCATAATAATTTATCTTTCTTTCATATGTAAAATCCATTTTATCATATCCTTTCAGAAAATAATTATATAAAATCAAGTTAAATAAGTCAATTGTTAGATATTGTAATTAATCAAATTTTATGTTAAAATATATAAATCAAAAGGTATAAACCTTTCGGATAATTTCGGAAGGTAAATACTTACCTCCGAAAAAATAATTATATGTTAGATTTTAAGGAGGTAACAAATGAAAGCAAATTTAAAAACAATTAATTTACAATGGATTGAAAATGAAGAAAAATATGAAAAGGATATTTCAAGAGAAGATATTATTAATATTATGCAAAGTCTAAAAAATGGCTTTGATGAAAATAATGAGATATCTAAGAAAATGTGTGAAGTATTACCCAAAACAGTTTCTATTCTTATTGATAAAGATAGAAATGAACAAGTCGATATCCCAACGATAGCTGTTAAATATGAAAAGGATAACGATAAGCATATGATTGGGATTAGAAGGTGCCATAAAATCATATGGGGGATATTTAATGAATATTGTAAATTATAATTAAAAGACTTTCATAAAAGCCCATCCATGTTATTGAGTGGGCTTTTAATATGTGTTGGTTAGACAAAAAAGAAACTCGTTTATTATTGAGTTTCTTTTTCTCATAAATATGCATCTTAATTTCTTTTCTTTCCAAAAATAGAAAGAATTCTTAAAAAGATATTAATAAAATCTAAATATAATTGCATAGCGCAATATATATGAATTTTATCATTATCAATAGCTGGTTCTTGTTGTAAAAGCTTTATCTTATTAATATCATAAATTGTAATACCAAAGAATAAAGCTAAAATCAACCAATCTAAGATAAGTTCAAAAGTAGTATTTTTTAATATAAATAAATTTACTAGACTAAGAACAACTCCAGCTATTAAAAATACTGATAAATAAGTTCCCCATTTAGTTAAGTCCTTATTTGTCATATATCCTATAAAACCTAATGCAGCAAAAATTAAAGCAGAAATTGCAAATAGATATATAATAGAATTTAATTCAAAAACTACAAATATTACAGATAACGTAACACCATTAATCATAGAATAAACAAAATATAAAATTCCTACAACTAAAGGTGGTAGCTTTTTAAACAAAAGGCTAAAAATTAGTACAACTAATAATTCAACAATAAGTAAAACATTAAAATAATCACCAAGTAAAATATCCATAAATAGCCCAGAAGAATATGTGTACCATGCTAAAATACCAGAACCTAAAAGCCCTAAAAACATCCAAAAAAAAGTCTTTTCAAACAACTTATTTTGTATAGTCATATCTTCATTCATATAATTATCCTCCTCTCAATAAAGATTATATATAAAAAGTCATAATAATACAATATGAAAAAATAAGAATTTTTAGAAAAATTAAAACAAAAAGGTGAGAGCTTTTTAAATGAAAATAATTATAGGATATTTTATAATATAAATAAAAATTAACATAAAAGAGTAGGAGTAGATTGCATTTATACTATGAGTGTGATAATATAATAGCATAATAGAAATACAAAAGAGGAGGTAAAGAAAGTGGAAGAAAATAAACAAATAAAAATAAGTTTATCAACATTCTTCTTAATATTTGCTACAATTGTAATCATTATAATGGGATTTTTTATATACAGATTTAATAGTGAAAAATCAATTGCGACACAAGAGGTTGCTAATTTAAATAATCAAGTTAGTAGCTTAGAAAGTGAAGTGAATAACTTACAAGAAACAATTGACCATATATCTAATACTACTAATATAAATGGAGAAATCAGCAATTCTAAAATCAATAATAATACTGGCAATGAGGAGTCTAAATTTTCTAATGATGAAATAAAAAAATGTTTACAAGAATATTTAGAACTAGTTGGAAGTAAAGAGGGGGCACCAAGTGTACTATTACAAAAATTAAATTTACTTAGTACTAGTGATATTATTTATACTGATGACAACACTACAAATGATGGATATATTAAAACTAATATACAATATTCCAAATATAAAGAAGTAATGATGAATTATATGACGGAAGAATGGTTTAATACTAGATTTACAAATGGATTTAAAAATCAAAATGGGTTATTATATTACTTTAATGGAGGAGCAAGTGTAATGGAATTTGAAGTAGAAAGCATTGCTGTAAAAGGTGATTATTCAGATTTTAGTTATATTGCGAATGTATATAACATTCATCTTGATGGTTCTAAAGATTTAGAAAATATAGAATTTCATGTAACAAATTATAATGGCAAATGTGTTATAACTTATTGCGACTAAATATTAATCAGTTTACTATCATTATTTACATGTAAATGAATTCAATAAAAGAAAAGAGAAATAAATTTTATTATTATAATGTAAAAATATGAAATTATTATAAAAAGACAAAATTTATGAAATACAAAAATTTCAGGTTTTGTCTTTTTACTATAGTTATAATAAGATTTAACTCAAATAAAGAATATTAATAAAGGATAAATTAATAGAATAAAAACTAGAGTAAGTAATCATTGTTTTTTTATATTATTTATGATACAATGCAAAAAAGAAAAAAGATATAACAAGATGTGTCACAAATGCAACAAAAATGCTAAAAAGGAAATGGAAATGTCCCATTGAGAAACGTCCCCAAAAGGACACAAAAGGACACGAAAGGAGAAAAAGGATGTCTAATTTTGTACATTTGCATATACATAGTGAGTTTAGTTTACTAGATGGTGCTAATAGAATAAAAGATTTACCTAAAAGAGCAAAAGAGCTTGGAATGGATTCAATAGCTATTACTGATCATGGTGTTATGTATGGTGCAATTGATTTTTATAAAGCATGTAAAGCAGAAGGTGTTAAACCTATTATTGGATGTGAAGTGTATGTTGCTCCTCGTTCTAGATTTGATAAAGAACCTAATGTTGATAATAAATATAATCATTTAATTTTGCTTGCTAAAAATAACCAAGGATATAAAAATCTAAGTAAATTAGTTTCTTTAGGATTTGTAGATGGATATTATTACAAACCACGTATTGATTTAGAAATTTTAGAAAAATATCATGAAGGATTAATATGCTTAAGTGCATGTTTAGCAGGAGCAGTAAATCAGGCTTTATTAAATGGACAAAATGAAAAGGCGGAAGAAATTGCTCTTTGGCATAAGAATGTATTTGGGGAAGATTATTATATAGAAATTCAAAATAATGGTATTCAAGAACAAGTATTGGCAAATCAAAAGTTAGTAGCTCTAGCAAGAAAATTAGATATCCCACTTGTAGCAACAAATGATGCTCATTATTTAAGAAAAGAAGATGCATATAATCATGAAGTATTACTATGTATTCAAACTGGTAAAAGAATGAGTGATGTAGACAGAATGCGTTTTGATACAGATGAATTATATGTTAAATCACCAGAAGAAATGATAGAGTATTTTAAAGCTTTTCCAGAAGCAATAGAAAACACAGTGAAAATTGCAGAAAAATGCAATGTGGAATTTGAATTTGGAAATACTATATTGCCGAATTATGATGTACCAGAAGAATTTGAAACTCATTACGATTATTTTAAAAAATTGTGTGAGGATGGAATAAAAAATAGATATGGGGAAAATCCATCACAAGAAATAATAGATAGAATGGAATATGAATTAGGTGTCATAAAAAGAATGGGATATGTAGATTATTTCTTAATTGTATGGGATTTTATTCATTATGCGAAAACACATGGAATATCTGTAGGACCAGGACGTGGATCAGGAGCTGGTTCAATAATTGCTTATGCTATAGAAATTACAGATATAGACCCTATGAAATACAATCTACTTTTTGAAAGATTCTTAAATCCAGATAGAATTAGTATGCCTGATTTTGATGTAGATTTTTGCTATGAACATAGACAAGATGTTATTGATTATGTATCTGAAAAATATGGTCATGACCATGTATCACAGATTATCACTTTTGGAACAATGTCAGCTAGAATGGTTATTCGTGACGTTGCAAGAGTATTAGATGTACCGTATTCAGAAGCGGATAGTTTAGCAAAAATGATACCAAATGAGTTACATATTACAATAAAAAAAGCACTAGAACAAAATAAAGAATTAAAAGATAGATATGAAACAGATGAAACAGTAAAAAAAGTATTAGATATAGCAATGGGATTAGAAGGTATGCCAAGGCAGGCATCAACACATGCATGTCGGAGTTGTTATAACAAAAGATCCAGTAGATACTTATGTGCCACTATATGTACGTGATAATCAGATTTCAACTCAATATATAATGACAACACTTGAAGAACTTCGGACTACTAAAAATGGACTTTTTAGGACTAAGAACTTTAACTGTTATACAAGATACAATTAATTTAGTTAAGGAAAATAGAGGAATTGATGTAGAATTTGATAAAGACATGTCAGACCCAAAAGTTTATAAATTATGGCAAGAAGGAAAATCTTGTGGGATTTTCCAATTTGAATCACAAGGTATGACAAACTTTATGAAAGAATTAAAACCTGATTGTTTAGAAGATATTATAGCTGGTGTTTCTTTATATAGACCAGGTCCAATGGATCAGATACCAAGATATGTTAAAGGAAAATTAAATCCAGGACACAATGAATATACACACCCAAGCTTAGAGCCAATCTTAAATGTAACATATGGATGTATGGTTTATCAAGAACAAGTTATGCAAATAGTACGTGATTTAGCAGGATATTCACTAGGTAGAGCTGATTTAGTAAGAAGAGCAATGGGAAAGAAAAAGCTAGATGTCATGGCAAAGGAAAGAGAAATATTTATTAATGGTCAAGTAGATGAAGAAGGAAATATAGTAGTACCAGGATGTATAAGGAATGGAATTGATGAGAAATCAGCAAATAAGATATTTGATGAAATGTCTGAATTTGCAAAATATGCATTTAACAAATCACATGCTGCTTGTTACGCAGTTGTGGCATATAGAACAGCATATTTGAAAGCATATTATCCAGCAGAATTTATGGCAGCAACATTAAATAGCTTTTTGGGAAATTTAGATAAAATACCACAATATATAGATGAATGTAAAACACTTGGAATTGAGATATTAAAACCTGAAATAAACAAAAGTAATACTAAATTTACAGTTGAAAATGGCAAAATCCGTTTTGGACTGGGAAGTATTAAAAATGTTGGAACAGTTCCAGTTGATAATATTGTAAGAGAAAGAAAAGAGAATGGACAATATAAAAATTTTACAGATTTCTGCGAAAGAATTGCAGATGAAGCAGTTAACAAGAAATGTATAGAAAGTTTAATAAAAGCAGGGGCTTTTGATGAATTTGAACAAACTAGAAGTACATTACTAGCGTCTTTTGAAAGTATAATTGATGTAATTCAAAGTGGAAAGAAAAAAGGATTTGCAGGACAAGTATCAATGTTTGATTTAGGAACAGAGGAAGAAAAAGAAGAACTAAATGAAATAAAATACACATTTGAAGAGCATGAAGAAATGCCAAATAAAGAACTACTATCATTAGAAAAAGAAATGTTAGGAATTTATATATCAGGACATCCTTTAGAAAAATTAAGAAATCAAATAGAAATGCAAACAAATATAAATACAATGCAAATAAGAGCAATAGATGAGCAAATGTCCTCAAACATAGAAGATGTAGAAATGATAATGACAAGGCAAAGCGGTAAAAGCAAATATAAAGATGGTCAAAATATAAAATATGCTGGAATTATTACATCAATAAAGAAAAAATACACAAAGAATAACAAAATAATGGCTTTTGTTACAGTAGAAGACTTATATGGCACATCTGAAATAATAGTATTTGAAAGTGCATACTTAAAATCAGGCAAAAGTCTAGTTGAAGAAAATATAGTAATAGTAGACGGACGCCTAAGCATCAGAGAAGAAGACACAACAACTATCATAGCAAATGAAATAAAAGATTTTGGAGAACAAAAATCAAAAATATTAACACTAGATATAACAAATAGTACAGAAGAACAAAAAGACAAACTAAGAGGTGCAATTAAATACTTTAATGGAGATAAAAACAATATCAATGTTCAAATAAAAATAGGAGAGGAATTAAAACCTTGTGGTCAGATTTATTTGACAGATGAAATTCTAAAAATATTTGAAGAAATTATAGGAATGGAGTATGCATATATTATTAAAAATTAGTTATAAGAACAATAGGAATAACAGAAGGGAATAGAGATGAAGATTAGTATAAAAACTATTTTTGAAGAAATGCCAAAAGATTTATCAGACTTAGAAAAAGTCAGGTATATATATCTAGAACTAGGACAAATATTTTCATATAATCGATATTATTTGACAGAAGATAATTCTAGATATTTAAGAGACATATATAATGATTTCCTAACAATAGATATGATAGAAAATGGAGACTATAAAAATAAGTTAGAAGTGATTTGCAAACAAATATCAGAAATTCTAAGCCAAACAATAAATAGTATTCAAAGGGAAAGGTATGATGAAACTTTGAAGGCAAAAGTTGTCGGATATAGAGATGATGAAGAAAATCATGTGGCAGTATTACTAACAATTGGACAAAAGAATTATTATCTAGATTTATATAGAGATTTATATAAGATTCAGAAAGGAATGAGAACAACTCATTTTACACCAAAACAAGAATCTTTAGAAAATGCTAAGTTAAGATACCATAGAATAAAACAAGACTTAGAAGGAATTAAATGTGAAGTTATTGACCAAAAGGAATTAGAAAAAATAGATAAAAAACTTGGATATAGTATGAACGGATTTTATATGGATGATGCAATTTCTATGTTAAAAGAACAAATGGAAAAAGAAGAAAATTGGGAAAAGTATATAGAAGAGTATAATAAAAATAAAACAATAGAAAAAGAAGATGTGATTGCTAGATGGAAAATAGATTTCATATTTAAGTATATAAAAAATAATAGTTTAGAACAAAATGAAATGGGAATAGTAGAACTGAATAAATTTTATAAAAGATTGTATGAAAAAATATTATGCGAAAAAGAGAAAAAAGATAATAGACTTGTTGGTATAGAGATTAGTTTAAAATACGATGAAAAACATTCAGAAAAAAGTATTTTATATGAAATACGTAGAAAACATGAAAATTTATATTATATATATGATAAAAACAAAAAAGGATTTACACATATAAATGAAAAAAATATAAGAAAATTAGAGGAAAATAGAAAATTAAAATATGATTGCGAATTTGCAAAACCTCAATTTAGATATGATGAGGTAAGATAAAAAAGAGGGTAATCCCCAATGTCAACAACTTAAGAAATTGAGCAGAAATATTTTGAAAATAATCTAAAATATTTCTGCTCTTTATTTGTTAAAAAGGCACAATATTTCTATTGTCTTTAGAATATTAATTTAAACTTGAATTATATTTTCAAAGACCTGATTTAGAAACTTGGTTTAAAATTGGTTCTATATTTATTTTTATGATTCCATTTTCTAGGTTGTGTTTCTCCATTATTACATATTGCTGATGTATATCTTTCAATTTCTTTTATTAAATTTTCAAACTCTTGGTTACTTTCTTTTTTCTTAAGTTGTTGAAATTGGGGGAATCCCTCTTTTTTAAATCCATTCTCCATGTTTTTTAATATAAATCTTTTTAGCAAACATTGCAACAAAACAATATAAAATTGGAACTAAAATGATAATTGTCATATATGGAAGTGGAATTGGAACTAATCCAATTACTTTTCCTAGCCATGTAAATGGAACTATAATACCTATAACAGCAAGTAATATTGAAGAGAAATATACCATTTTGTTTGCATTACTTTGTATAAATGGAATCTTTTGTGTTCTTATTATATGCATTCCAAGTAAGTTTGAAACTATACTATAAGTAAACCATACTGTTTGGAAAAGTGCTACTTCTCTTAAGTGGAATACAAACCAAAGGCTTGCAAATACAATTAAGTCAAATATTGAACTTAAAGGTCCCATGAATAGCATAAAGTTTTTCAAACTTTTTAAATTGAATTGTCTAGGTTTTTGTAAATATTCTTTATCTACATTATCAAATGGTAAAGTTAATTGTCCAAAGTCGTAAAGTAAACCTTCAACTAATAATTGTATTGGAGTTTCAGGTAAGAAAGGAAGCAATACACTTGCTATGATTACTGACATTACTTCTCCAAAGTTAAAACTTGTTGCCATTTTTATATATTTCATTAAGTTTCCAAATGTTTTTCTTCCGCTCTGTTACACCATCTAACAAAACATGTAAGTCTTTTTCTAAAAGAATTATATCAGCAGATTCTTTTGCAATATCAACTGCAGTATCAACTGAGATTCCAACATCTGAATTTGTAAGTGAAGGAGCATCATTAATTCCATCACCCATGTATCCAACAACGTTTCCAGCTTCTTTTAACAATCTTACTATTCTTGCTTTTTGAATAGGGGAAAGCTTAACAAAAATATTCGTCTTTCTTAATAATCTTAAAATAGCTTGGTCAGGAAGCTTTTCTATTTTACTTCCTTCTACAATATTTTTAGAATTAATCCCAACTTTACTACATATACATTTAGTTACTTCTGCATTATCACCTGTTAACACAATAACTCTAATTCCAGCATTATTTAATTTTTCAATAGCTGATTTAGCACTTTCTTTTGGAGGATCTAAGAAACCTATAAATCCCATAAGAACCATATTTTTTTCATTTTCGACTCCAAATTCAGTAACATTTGTTATATCATTTTTTTGACAAACTGCGATAACACGAAGCCCATCTTTATTTAAATTTTTAGAGATTTGTTTTATATTTTCTTTTATCTCCTTAGTTAAAGGACTAACTTGACCTTTATAATCTACACTATTACAAATACTTAAAATTTCTTCTACAGCACCTTTTGTGATTTGTTGTTTCTTAGTACCGTCAGATACAATAACTGATAAACGTCTACGACTAAAATCAAAAGGGATTTCATCAATTAATTTGTATTTATCAACAAACTCACTCATTCCATTTTCTAAGCCCCTATGAATAACTGCTTCATCAATATTACCTTTAAGCCCAGTTTGGAAGTATGAATTAAGAAATGCATGTTTCAAAACACGAATATCTTCATCACCATTAATATCTAAATATTTTTCTAATACTATCTTATCTTCTGTTAAAGTACCAGTTTTATCAGTACATAAAATATTCATAGCACCAAAATTCTGAATTGAATCTAGTTTTTTTACAATTGTTTTCTTTTTTGACATTTTTACAGCACCTTTAGAAAGGCTTGATGATAGTATAACTGGTAACAATAAAGGTGTTATACAAATAGCAATAGCTACTGCAAATGTAAATGCAGTAACAGTACTATGCTTCCATGCATTTAATAAGAAAACAATAGGTGTTAATACAAGCATGAAACGTATTAATAATTTACTGATACTTTCAATTCCTTGTTGAAATGAAGATTTAGGTTTTCCTGTTGTTATTGTGTGAGCAACCTTTCCAAAATAAGTACTATCTGCGGTTTTTATAACTACACATTTAGCAGAACCACTAATAACATTTGTACCCATAAAGCATATAGTATCTAAATCTGAAATGTTATCTAACTCATCTATAGATAAATCTGAATTGACAACTTTTCTAACAGCATCTGATTCACCAGTTAAAGAAGATTGACCTACATATAAATCCTTAGCCTCAATAACCCTTAAATCAGCAGGAATCATACTACCAGCAGATAGTATAATAATATCACCTAAAGTTACTTCCTTAATAGGAATTTGAACTTCTTTACCATCACGCAAAACAGATACATTTGTAGCAACAAGTTCTTTTAATTTTTCAGCAGCTTTATTAGATCGATATTCTTCAAAAAACTCTAATAAAGTACTTGCAGTAACTAGTATTGCAATAACAATAATATTTGCATAACTTGGACTTTCTGGAAGATATACATCTGTATAAAATAATATTGCTACAATTCCAAGTAAAATACAATTAAATGGACTAAATAAACTTTCTAAAAAATAGTTATACCATTTTTTAGGTTTAGCTTGTCTAATTTCATTAAGTCCATATTTAGAAATTCTCTCATTAGCCTCATTTGTAGACAAACCGACTCTCTTTCACATTATATTTTTTAATAAACTCATCCTTAGGCAATGTACACTCTTGACCATAAAGTTTAGAAATATTAACATCATCTTTTGAATTTTTCACATTAGCCACTTAAAATCATCTCCAATCTTTTGTAATATAAAAATTATACCACTATTTTATAAAAATGAAACAAAAAATTCAAAAAATGTTTTTAGGGACGGAGGAAAAAATCATCAGTTACAACGAGATATTATCTTCTAGCATATTTTTTATCAAAAATTAATAAAATAAAATTAACGAATAGGAGAGAAATTAGATTAAGAATATTGAAATTTACATAAAATTATGATAAGCTTATATAAGTTTTTAATTTTATTAATTCCTTAAGGAATTTACATATAAAAAATAAGCAACACAATAATTATTGTATAGGAGGAATATTTATGGAAGAAAACAGAATTAAGAATGCAATGAGATTTTATCTAATGGCTACTTCATTGAAATATAAAATCAGAAGTGGATGGGATGAAAACCATTGGAATGTAACAAAAGAGCGAATTGAGAGTATTGCAGAACATGTTTACGGTGCTTGTATATTGGCAATTAGCTTAGATTCAGAATTTGACTTTAATATTGATCTTAATAAAGTCATAAAGATGCTTGTTATTCATGAAATTGGTGAAGTACTTATTGGTGATATTACACCATTTGATAATATTAAACAAGAAGAAAAAATGGAAAGAGAGCATGATGCTATTGTAAGAGTTGTAGGTAATCTAATAAAGAAAGAAGAAATTATTTCTTTATTACTAGAATTTGATTCTAAAACTACTAAAGAGTCAATTTTTGCATATCATTGTGATAAATTAGAAGCCGATTTGCAAGCGAAAGTATATCAGGATATGGGCTATCAAAATCCATTAGACCAGCAGAAAGACAATGTTGTTTTAAAAAATGAAAAAGCAAGACGAATTGTTGAAAATGGTGCGACAACAGCATTTGATGTGTGGTATGAATGGGATAAGCCTATTTACAATGAAGATGAAATATTTTTAAAAATGCTTGACTTTGTTAAAGAACATGATACTCAGAGTTTGTTAAATAACAATTAGAATATTTATAAGAAATTAAGTAATATTTCTATTTAAAAATGCTACTAGAAATCGAGGAATCATTAATTGAGTGATTAAAGTTCAAAAGAACAGTATAGTTTTATTCCATGTATAAGAGAAAAGGCAGAAAATCTATTGATAATCTGTCTTTTCTTATCATATTATGTGATTTAGAGTTAGGATTAAAAGCATTATAAAACAATGGATATCTACTAAATCTGTTTGAAATCATTTATTAACAAGGAATTTGAATTAATATTTTTAGATATAAGTTGAAATAAAATAATAAAAGATGTTAAAATAGAGAAGAAATGAAAGGAGAAAGTTAAATGGAAAGAACAAGAGTTGCCGGAATTATACCTATGGAAGATGGTTTTGCTTTTATGCATAGAATAGGAGTTGTAAAAAGAAAAGATATACAAGAATATTATACCTTTCCAGGTGGAGGACTAGAAGAAGGAGAAACTCCAGAAGAGGGATGCATAAGAGAAATAAAAGAAGAATTTGGAATTCATGTAAATATAGTAAAAAAATTGTATGAAATGAAGTCTGAAAAATTTAATCAAAAAGAAATTTTTTATCTGTGTGAATATATAAGTGGAGAATTTGGGACAGGTGATGGACCGGAATTTTCTAATAATCCTAAGTATGCAGATAGTGGAAAGTATTTTCCAGAGATTATAAAAAGAGAAGATATAGAAGATTTACTTTTATTACCGCCAGATATAAAAGATAGGTTTGTGGAAGATTTAAAGAAAGATAATATTTAGAATGAGGAACTAGATATAAAATTTAATCAAAAATTAATAAATATAAAATAAAAGGAGAGGAATATGTGTTATACAATTCGTACTCCTTTTATTTTTAATTAAATTATCTAAAGTTTTGAATGAAATTAGATAATGCAACAATACAAGATGAAATATTATAAACAATACAAATAAAATAAAGTATTGTTATTATAAATATTGCAATCTTGCAATTTCGAATCCATAGCCAAATCTTATGAATAAGAATACACATAAGAAATAAAATAATGGAAACGATATTTACGATAACCTTTGTTGTTGAAAATACCAAAAAAATATCTAAGAATTTTGATAGCAAAAATTGAAAAAGTTTCTCAATATAATTGCCTATATTACTAAAAAGATTAAATTATAAACAAAATTAGTAAACATACATAACACAATTCCACAAATAGTAGGTAAAATAAAACTAAGAACTGTCCATTTTATACTACCAGTTTCTTTTTTTATTGTAAGTAAAGTAGTAGTACAAGGAAAATGCAAAACTGTAAACAACATAACATTTATAGCAGTTAAAATAGTCCAACCATGATTAACTAAAATATCTCCAATAGATGTCAAATCATCCATGTTTACTAAAGAATTTCCTCCTAAATAGCACATTAGTATTATAGGCAATACGATTTCATTTGCAGGAATTCCTAAAATAAAAGCTGTTAATATATAACCATCAAGCCCCATTAACCTAGCAAACGGATTTAAAAAATTAGCAATTAAAGTTAATAAACTTTGGCCATTGAAACCAATATTTGCAAATAGCCAAATAACAAGACCAGCAGGAGCAGCAATTGCAATTGCTCTTCCGAAGTACAAATAAAGTTCTATCAAAAATTGACCTTATAAGAATTTTACCAATTTGAGGCTTTCTATAAGGAGGTAATTCCAAAATAAAAGAAGAGGGCATACCTTTTAGAATAGTTTTGGATAATATTTTAGAAACTATTAAAGTTAAAAATATTCCTAATAATATAACAAATATAACTGCAATAGTAGAAACTAAGGAAGCTCCAAATCCATGCATAGTACCTGCAATAAAAATAGTAGCAATAGAAATTAGAAAAGGAAATCTTCCGATTACATGGTACAAAACTATTTGTTAATATAGCAATAAGTCGTTCTCTAGGAGAATCAATGATTCTACAACCTACTACCCCTGCAGCATTACATCCAAATCCCATACACATAGTAATCATCTGTTTACCAGTACAACAACATTTTTTAAAGAAACCATCCATATTAAAAGCAATTCTAGGTAAATATCCTAAATCCTCTAAAAATGTAAAAAGAGGAAAAAATATTGCCATGGGAGGTAGCATAACAGAAACTATCCATGTAAGAGTTTGATAAATACCAGATATTAGCATATCAGAAAGCCAGATAGGGCAATGTATATAATTTGCAAAAGATATTAACCTTTCTTGTAACCATCCAAACATAGAAAACAATAGCTGAGATGGATAATTAGCACCTATAATTGTAATCCAAAAAATTACACCTAAAAATAATATCATAATAGGGATACCAAATTTCTTAGAAGTTAAAATTTTGTCTATTTTTCTATCTCTTCCAGAATAATCCTTATTTTCAAAAATACAAACTTTTTTACATATAGTTTCAGCTTCATTCATAATACTAGAAACAATCTTATCTTTAAAATTAGAGGAATGTATATTATTAGCAGTAAGCTTTTCTAAAATATCTTTTCTCTTTTTTTGAATCGATTCGTTTTCTTGGATGTCAATATTTAAATTTTTTTCAATAGAATCAATAATTGTTTCTTCTCCATCAATAACTTTTAAAGCAATCCAATGATATAAGTTTTCTGGTAAAGTGCAAATATTCTTTAACTCATTTTCTAAATCAATAATAACTGTTTCAATAATAGAAGAATATTTAATTTTTTTAGGAGAAGGTTTAATATCTTTTTTACATACTTTAAGAGTAGTATTCATCAGTGAATTTAATGTTTTTTTATCTCTTGCAATTGTTCCTACAACTGGAACACCAAGTAAACTTGATAATTTCTTTAAATCAATTTTAATTTTTTTCTTTTTAGCTTCATCTAATAAATTAACACAAACAATAACATTATTAGTAATTTCCATTATCTGAAATACTAGATTTAAGTTTCTCTCTAAACAAGTTGCGTCTAGTACAACTATAGTAGCATCCGGATTTCCAAAACATATATAATCTCTTGCTATTTCTTCTTCTTCTGAGTTAGACATAATGGAATATGTACCAGGAATATCTACAAATAAGAAATCATTATCCTGATATATGCAATTACCAGTAGCATTTGCAACTGTTTTACCGAGGCCAATTACCAGTATGTTGATGCATTCCAGTTAAATTATTAAATATAGTAGATTTTCCTACATTTGGATTTCCTGCTAAAGCAACAGTATATCCATTTTGATTTTTTAGATCTTCGAAATCGCTTGCTAATAAACGAGATCCTGTTGATGATTTAGTAAGTCCCATAAGCACCTCCTAAAATTAGATAATATAGTGTATGAGAAAAATAAAATAACGTTACAAAATCAATATGATATATTTATTAAACAGGAATCATCATCTCTAATAGCTATAAGGGTGCCACGTATATTAAAAGCTTTAAGACCTTTAGAAGGACTTGTCAATTTAGTTGTAATAAAAGAACCTTTTACTAATCCTAAATCTAATAACCTTCTTCTTATATTACCGATTACAGTTTAAACTTTCTATTTTACCTGTTTTATCTAAAGGCAAATTATTTAAAGTATCTATTGTATAATTCATATTTATCACCTAAAAATTATATTGTTATACTTTATTATATTTTGTCGAAAAAATAAATGTTACATATTGACAATTTATTTGAATTATGAAAAAATGATAAAAACATTTAAAAATAATAAATTTAAGGAGGAAATTAAAAAATGAAAAAATTAAGAGGTTTTGAAGTAGCAAAAGGATTTGAAGATAAAGAAATTAATTTACCAGTTAGAAAAACAAAATATTCAGCTGGATATGATATAGAAGCTGCAGAAGATATAGTAATACCAAGCTTTAAAAAAGGAACTAATCCAACACTTATAAAAACAGGATTAAAAGCATACATGCAAGATGATGAAATGCTACTACTATATAACAGAAGTTCTAATCCAAAGAAAAAAGGATTAATATTATCAAATAGTGTTGGTGTAGTAGATAAAGATTATTATGGGAATCCAGACAATGATGGACATATTATGTTTGCATTCTATAATATAAAAAATGAAGATATAGAAATAAAAAAAGGAGAAGCAATAGGACAAGCAATATTCCAAAAATATTTAGTAGCAGATAACGATAATGCAGAAGGAGAAAGAATAGGAGGATTTGGTTCAACTAGCAAGTAGAAAAACGATTCTTAATATAGTAAAAAAAATAAAAAAAATTTAATCTTAGAAACTCAAGGGATACAAAAGAAATAAACATAAAAAATAATGGTAAAGGCTTTGACTTTTACCATTTTTTGTTGTATAATAAATATGGTTAAAAAATCCAATAAAGTTATTTAAGTATTTACATAACTTTATTATCTTTTTTTCGCCAAATATATCAAAAATGCTGAAAGGAGTTGACTTACATGTTTAATGTAGGAGACAAAATTGTGTACCCAATGCATGGAGCAGGGGTAATAGATTCAATAGAAGAAAAAGATATTTTAGGGGAGAAACAATCTTATTACATATTGAAGATGCCAGGAGAGGTAAAAGTTATGATACCAACAGCTAAAGCAGAATCAGTAGGTGTAAGAAATATAATAGATAAAAGTTCAGCAGAAACAGTAATAGGAATACTAGAAAAAGATGAAACAGTTATGGACAAAAACTGGAATAAAAGATACAGAGACAACATGGAAAAAATGAAAAGTGGAGATATATATGAAATTGCAGATGTTGTAAGAAACCTAAGCTTTAAGCAAAAAGAAAAAGGACTTTCAACAGGAGAAAAGAAAATGCTAAACAATGCAAAACAAATATTAGTAAGCGAATTAGTATTAGCAGAACATGCAACTCAAGAAGAAGTAGAACAATTAGTAGAAAATAAAATAAACAAATCATATATGATGTTTAGAACAGAAGATGTAGCACCAGAAAGTGTTGTAAATAAATTCATACCTTTTGATGGAACAGGAACATCAGAAAATTTATAAATGTCCCCATAGTATAATGTCCTTTTGGGTGTCCCTTTGGGGACGTTTCTTAATAGGACATTATACATATATGAGACATAAAGGTACTTTTTGAAAAAAATTATAAAAATGTATTGACAAAAATATTATAAAATATTATAATATCAATTGTCGTTAAGACAAAGCCAGTTCATATTAGATGCAGATGTGGCGGAACTGGTAGACGCACAGGACTTAAAATCCTGCGAGATTCATACCTCGTGCCGGTTCGAT
>CAQRYF010000001.1:0-64691 GCA_948875265.1 uncultured Clostridia bacterium | reverse complement strand
TCTATTTTTTTGTGCAAACTTTCTTTGATTTTGTGGATGTCTAACAAAATGCCTAACAAATTTTAAAATTAATCTTTGGTAATGGTTAATATATCTAACTTTTTAAGTCATATAATGTCTAACAATTTTATTATTTTTTATAATATTTTTAAAATATTAGTTACTTGTTGAATAGCAAATTACTTAATGGTATAATACAAAAAAGATTAATTAAGATTTTATCAATAAAAATCTATGGCAATTGATAAAAATAAAGATAATTTAAGAAAGATTTCGATAAATGGAAAAACATGATAAAGTTCAAGTAAATAAATTGAAACATGGATTATTAACAGAAGATGAAGTTTATGAGTGGTTAGTAAATAATAAGTAATGGAGAAAAATATGAATAAATTGACCATTAATGATGAATCTATTAATGTAAATGATTTAACAATAGATTTTACAAATAATGAAATTAATATTATAGAGCAAGATATAAACTCTAAAACATATAGATTCTTTATAGATATTATGTGGAAACAAAAAATAGATAAATTAGTATATTTAAAAGATAAAAATGGAAAGAAATATACCTTTTATGAATGTTATTTAGGAAAACATAGTATAGGTAATTGTATAAAAATATCAATAAAATTTAATGCTTACATTACTGACTATTATATAGCTGATATAAAACAATATATGATTAATAAAATAACAGTTAATCTAGAATATAAAAAATTTGATATGGTTAATATAGAAGAAAGCTTAGATAAGAATATGGTATTTAATATTGGGAAAATGCACTATAATGTAGAACTTATATTTTATGACAGATACTATAAAGTAGTATTAAAAAATGATAATAAATTGACAACCGAAAAATTTATGCATAGCTTTTTATTGTTTTATGAATTTTTAATTTTAAATTTAGGATATTTCTTAAAGATTGATAAAATTAATTTATGCAAAGATGAGCAATCTTTTGACTATTATTATCCTTTTTCAAGTAAATATAATGGTAATAATAATTATAATAGTTATAGTTGTGTACTTGCAAAAGTAAATGATAAAAATATAAAGGAAGTTTATAAGAAGTGGTTGAAAATAAGGAAAGATAGTCATGTTATCTATGATATTTATATGAATGTATTTTCTGTAAAGTATTTTATAGAAATCGCATTAAGTACAATTACTAACTGCATGGAAGGATATTATAAGTGCATACATAAATCCAACTTGAAAAAGTTTATTAAAGATAAAAAAGGAAATTTTAAATATGTAAAAAAAGATTTTAAAGATATAATGAAAGAATATCTTAATTCTAGTGAAGGTAAAATAATATTTACGAGTAAAGATAGACAAACATTAAAAATATATACTAAACTTACTAATCATAGAAATTATTTTGCACATTTAGATAAAGAAAGAAAACGCTTTTATGGAGAGAGTAATTTATATATGCTATTCAAAATAAAATTGTTATTTAGAACTTTTATATTAAATGATATTGGACAAGTTATAGATATAGATAATCTTGAAAAATGTGTGAATGATATACAAAAATATATGAAAAGGAGAGTTTGATTTTATGCAAAATACAGAAACAAACAGAATTGAAAATAAAGAACTACTAAATGAAGATTTTGAACAAGAAGTAATTGCCTTTCTTAACTATAAAGAAGGTGGAATTATCTATATTGGAATTAGAAAAGATGGACAAGTAGCTGGAGTTGAAGATGTCGATTTAACACAATTACAAATTAAAGATAGAATAAAAAACAATATACAACCTTCTACTTTAGGATTATTTGATGTAGTTGTAGAAACAATAGATGATAAAGATGTTATAAAAGTTGTTATTTCAAGTGGAACAGAAAAGCCTTATTATTTAAGAAAAAAAGGTAGAACTCCAGAAGGTTGTTATGTTAGAGTTGGTAGTAGTAAAGAAAGAATGACAGAGAGAATGATTGATGATATGTATGCTAGGAGAATAAAAAACACATTAAAAGAGATTGAATCTCCTAGGCAAAACTTAACATTTAATCAGTTAAAAATCTATTATGAGGAACTCAATTTAAATTTAAATGATAACTTTTTACAAAATCTTGATTTACTAACTAGCGAAGGTAAATACAATTATAATGCCTTTTTATTGGCAGATGAAAATACTGTTTCAATAAAACTTGTAAAATATTTAGGTACTAATAAACTTGAATTATTAGAGAATTTAGAATTTGGAAATCGTTGTTTAATCACAGCTACACATAGAATATTAGATAGACTTAAAGTTGAAAATACTATTTATGCTAAAATAGAATATTTTGGAAGAAAAGAACAAGAAATGATAGATAGTAAAGCATTAAAAGAGGCCGTTATAAATGCAATCGTTCACAATGATTATTCTTATGGAAATAGTCCTATTATAGAATTGTATTCGGACAGAGTTGAAATAACTTCTGCAGGAGGACTACCACAAGAATTATCACAAGAAGAATTTTTAGAAGGCGTTACTGCACCTAGAAATAAAGAACTTATTAGAGTATTTAAAGACGTAGATTTAATTGAAAACATTGGCTCTGGAGTATTAAGGATATTAGATGCTTATGATAAAAGTTGTTTTAAATTTATGGATCATTTCTTAAGAGTTTCGTTTAAATATAAAGAAAATCCATTTGAATATGATTATGAAAATAAAGTGTCGATAAATGATAAGATAAATGATAAGATAAATGATAAGATAAATGATAAAGAAAAACAAATTTTAGCTACATTAATAAATAATCCATATTATACGATTCCAGAAATAAGTATGGTTACTAAAATTTCTTCAGCAACAGTTTCAAGATATTTAAAGCAATTGCAAAGTAAACATATACTTGAAAGAGTTGGTTCTAATAAAACAGGTTATTGGAAAATACTAATCTAATTTTATAGTGTCTAACAAATGTCTAACAAAATTAAAAATTTTTTAAATATTTACCAAAAAACTGATGCTGTAAGAAAAATCAAGCAAAATCACAAAATATCAATAATTTGAACACGGTACTAGATGGTACAATTAAGGAATGAAAGATATCAAAACTCACAGGACTTCTAAAACTTAAAATCCTGCGGTTGAATAAACCGTGCCGGTTCGATTCCGGCCATCTGCACCAACGACGTATCTGTTCGAACTTTTTATAGAACAGATAGATACAAAAATCAATCAGAAAATAAAATCTGGTTGATTTTTTTGTTGCCTAAAAACAATATTAAAATCATCCAAATGAAAGGATGGTGCTTGAAATGAAGATAATTAAGCAAGAATTAGAATTTGAGGAATGTCTAAAACAGCGACTTGAATTTATATGTGAGTTTTCAAAAGTCACTCCTACCTTTATCAAGGGTAGCATTAGAAAATTAGAAAGAACTAATCTTACATATATTGAGCCACATAGAGTGATTATTAAAAATATTACTTTTTTAGTTTTTAATTATTCAAACGATGTTTACATTTCTAACTTGACTCAAAAGATTAAATTATCAGAGTTAGAAGAATATTTGAAAAATATATAAATGTAAATATTTGACATTTCTTAAAATCGTAGTATAATATAATCAATGAAAAATTTATATTTACTTGGCAAGAGTTATATATATGAGTACTTTGAAAAGATTATATTATATTGCATTATTATATTTTAGTTTATCATAAATGGATTTAAGAGATGTCAACAGTACTCGTATTGTACTTTGATGTCTCTTTTTTTGCAGTTAGGAGGTTATGCAAATTGAACGAAGAAAAGAAAAAATGTGGGTTATATTTAAGAGTTTCCACCGAAGACCAAGCCCGCGAGGGATTTAGTCTTCCAGAACAAAGAGAAAGATTAGAAACTTTTTGTAAATTCAAAGGCTATGAAATAGTAGACTATTATGAGGACGCTGGAATAAGTGCTAAAACTGGAAATCATAGACCAGAGTTTGAAAGATTAAAAGAAGATATTAAGTCTAAAAGGGTAAATACTATTGTTGCTCTAAAATTAGACAGAATAACAAGAAGTATTTATGATTGGGAAAATCTAATGACATTTTTAGATGAGAATAATGCCTACCTTGATTGTGTAAATGATGAGATAAATACTACAAGCGCAAATGGAAAAATGATTTCAAGACTTTTAATGAGTGTTAGTCAAAATGAAATAGAGAGAACTAGCGAAAGAACAAAAATAGGACTAGCTGGTGCAATAAAATGTGGTCATATTCCTCACGTTGCACCATTAGGCTATAAACACGAAGATAAAAGATTGGTAATAGATTATTCTACTAAAGATATTGTAGTTAGAATATTTGATTTATATTATAATGGCTATTCTTATCAGAAAATAAGTAATCTATTCAATGAAGAAGAAGTATTAGGAAAAGATAACTGGAGAGATTCAACTATACAAACAATTCTTGAAAATGAAATATATAAGGGAGATTTTGTTCACGGAAAAAGAACAAAGCACCCAACTTATTATGAAGATGTTGTTGAGCCTATCATCTCAAAAGAAATGTGGGCAGATTGCCAAGTGCAGAAGAAGAAAAATTCTAAGAGCTACCAGAGAACATTAACCTATTTATATTTACAAAAATTAAAATGTCCTAAATGTAAGAGAATATTAGGTGGTAAAGCTACTACAAAGAAAAATGGCAATTCCTATTTTTACTATTATTGTAATGATTGCAAAATCGAATTTAAAGAAAAGGTTATAAACGATTATTTTAATCAATTCATTAGTGAATTAGTAGAGTATGACTCCGTTGTAAATCAATTCTTCTTGCCAATGATAAAGCAAAAATTTGATGAGCCAAAGGAACAATTAGAAAAAGAAATAAAAGAACAAAATAATAAACTTGAAAGAATTAAAAAAGCCTATATTAACGGAGTTTTTGAACTAAAAGAATATAACGAAGAAAAGAAAATTGTTGAAACAGCAATAAGTGAATTACAGAACAAACTAAAAACTACTGATTGTACCGAAGAACTAAAATTTACACCAAAAGACATTTTATTAAAGAGAGATATTGATTTTATCAATAAAGTAAAACTAGAAAAAGAATATAAAGCAAGAACTAAAACTTGGAAAGATTATACAAGACAAGAAAAAGCAGAACTTATAATGAAATATGTTGATGATATAGAACTTGCTTTAGTTGGAAATGAAGTAATCGTAAAACAGATAAACTTTAGAGAATCAATTTGTAGACCTTGTCAAGAATTATATGACAATGGTTATATTGATACTACAAAGCCAATGATATTAGGCAATGTGCTGGGTAATGTTAGGTTTAGCAATTATTTGCCAGAGAAAGAAGTCGGCGAAATAATTATGAGATTAAGACAATACTATGATGTTGGTTATACAGAGGCAACCTACTACGTTGATAAGCAAATGTTTTATTTTAACTTTGCTGAAGACAATAGTGCTATTGTTAGAGTGTTTCCTCTAGAAGATTACTACAAATTAGATCCAGACAATAAAATGGAGACTTATGAATTTGGAATTATATATATTCGTGAAGAAGATAAATTTCAAATGAAAGAAATTGATACTGCATTTAACTATATACCAGATGAAAGCAATGATAGTGTAATTTATACAAAAGAGCATACTCCTATTTCAGTAGGTGTTAAGCCAGTAAAGTTCTGCGAAGAAAATGCAGAAGAAGCAAATTAACGTGGCACGTTTTGTTTTTGCCTTTGCAAAAATGAAAGTGGCGATAGTTAATTTGAATAAATTTTATCCCTTATGGGAGAAAATTTATTGCCTCGCAGAGCCCCCGAGTTTTGTTAGCATGACGAAACTCATAGGGGGTTAGGAATATTGACTAAAGTCAAATTCCTATGCTACGAAGCAATGTCAAAAGGAGGAAAAAGATGAGCGAAGAATTAGCATATTCTATTCACTTGAGTAGTGATAAAAACAAAACAGCAAAAGCCAAAGAAGTTGCAAAAAATAATCCATCTGGAGAAACATCATTTTCAAATAATGGAATACAAAATGCTACCCAATTATCAAAAGTAAATAAGCATAATCTAAGAGATTATGATAATGACAGAGAAAATATACAAATAATCTATGGAACTGATAATTTATACCAAGATATGCAAAACCTATATTTTCAAGAATTTGAACAAGCAAGAATTGAATATAATAACAAGCAAACTCGTGAAGATAGAAAAATAAAAGATTATTTTAAGCATATATCACAAGATAAGCAAAAAGATTTAGCTTGTGAATTTATTATAGAACTCGGAGATATGGATTTTTGGAATTATAAAGATGACTATTACAAAAGAGGAATGTCACAGGTTTATAAAGAGCAAGTGCGAGATTTAATAAGAATTGTACCAGAATTTAAAGTAGCAAATGCAGTAATTCACTTTGACGAAACATCTCCACATATGCACATTGTAGGAGTTCCAATAAAAGAAGATTATAAAAGAGGTATGAGAAAGCAACCTGCGAAGTCAAAAGTTTTTACGAAAGAATCTCTACAAAAAATACAAGATGAAATGAGAAATTGTTGTATAAAATCTTATAATAAAGTCTATTGCGAAAATTCACTATTAAAACAAAAGAAAAAAGGTAGAAATCGAGATATAGACATTAAAGATATGGGAGATTATCGAGAAATCAAGAAACAACTAAAACAAAAAGAACAAAAACTAACTGAAGCTAATAAGCAAACAAAAACACTTGATAATAAAAGTGCTAATATAACCGAAATATTGGATAATCTAAAATCATCTAGACTAAATAAAAATAATATGCTTATTTCAAGCGAGGAGGTCCAGAAAATCAAAAATTATACAAAAGATGTAAAAAATATAACCCAAACAGTAAAAAGTGTAAATGACTTAAATATGGCGATTAAAGATTTTGAACATTCTGCTTTTGAAATAGAAAAAGAAAATCGTTCACTTAAATATCAACTAGAGCTAAAAGATTATGAAATTGGCAATCTTAAAAGTGAATTATCTTCAAAAGATAAGATTATTAACAAATTACGAGAAGAAAAAGAGAATATAAAAGCACAATTACAAAAATTCAAAGGCTTTTGGCATAGCATTATGAGCCATTTTCACAAAAGAATTTGCTTTGATAAAGATAATAATTATAAAATTGTTAGTGATGACTTATATAAAAATGGCATATTTGATAACAACGATAATGAAATTGCAAATAATATTGCTAGAAGAGTAACTATACCAAATGAAAACAAGATAAATAAGACTAAAAAGAAAAATAATGATACCAGATTTTAAAGGAGGAAAAAAGTTATGAATAATGAATTAACAAAAACAAAAATTGATGAAAGAACAGGAATTGAATATCATTTAGAGGGAGATTATTATATACCAAACCTATCAATGCCTAAACAAGAAAAAATCACTTTAAATAAATATGGAAAAATAAGACTAAAATATTTAAAAGAACACAAAAAAATTGAATATACTATAATGTTTATGAATGGAACATTAAATGCACATTTGAAAGAAATACAAGAAATAGCAGAAAGCAGAGTGCAACAAATAATTGAACAATTAAAAGCCAAAAGTGACTTGACCGAAGATATGAAAAATACAGATATGCTTTATTGGATAGGTACTATGAACTCTATAAAAAATCAAGCTGAAGAAATTGTATTTAGTGAATTGATTTATGTATAAAAGTTGTTAAAAGTGAATAAATTTCACAATCAATCAGTTTTATACAATTCAAGAACCCAAAAACTTGCAATTTTATGTAAAATGGTATATAATTAAATTAGTAACATTTTGTTGCACCTTTGAAAAGGTAAACTTTTGGAGGTGCAAACTTCCAAACAATTAAAAGGAGGATCCAATTATGATGAAACGGACAGTAGGTATTAATATCATTATATCTTCAGTGTTAGGAGGAGCAGTGGGCAGTTTCACACAGCTGGCTGTATCACAGTCTAGTACATGGTATGCAATACTTGCAATAGCAACAACTATAGGATGTGTTTTAAACATCTTATGTGGTTCTGATACTAGCAAAGAAAAAAACAATGAGGACGAAGAAGAATAAACGTTTCAGATATGGGACACAGTAATAAAAAACTGTGTCCTATGTCATTTATAAAATTTATTATAAATTCTATTGCAATTTATAATAATTATGATATACTTTAATAAATTGATTGATATTTGTATCAATCGTCAAGAGAGCCAAAAAGTTGTAGATAACTACGCCAACGGCACCATTAGAACCTCGAGCTTTCGTAAGATTAAGCTTGAGGTTTTAATTATAAAAAATTTTGTAGTTCTACAAAAAGTTCTACAAAATTCACAACAATTTATTTTTATAAAATCTTTATTTAGTGGCTTAAATAAGGTTTTTTTATTTTCTAACATTTCTAACAATTTTTATTTATAAATCCATTTCTTCATCTTCTTCATCATCATCTTGACTAGGTTCCGTAAAGTTTAAACTACTACCAATTACTAAAGCAGAATTTTGTTTTGATTCTACATCTACATGAGTATAGATATTAGCTGTAGTATTATAACTAGAATGCCCTAACCATATTTGAATATCTTTCATGCTCACTTTATTTGATAATAATAAACTAGCGCACGAGTGTCTTAAATCATGAAATCTAATAGACTTCAAGTTATTATGTTTTAGTATTTGATTAAATTTATGTGAAACATAGTCCGGCTTTAGTATAGAGCCATCTGTATTCACACAGACATAGCCATTTTCGTTTAAGTATGATTTTTTAAACATTTTCTTATTATATTCTTGATTTGCTTTTTCTTCTAAAAGTATTTCTTCAATTTCTAGAATTAAAGGCAAAGTTCTATAACTTGATTGATTTTTAGTTTTATCTTCTACAACGATTTGCAATTTGCCATCCACTTTTGTTTGTGAAATAGTATGTCTTATAATAATTGTTTTATTTTCAAAATCAACAGCATCCCATTTTATTCCTAGTGCTTCACTTCGCCTAAGTCCATAATATAAGGCTAAAAAGACAGGTAGCTTAATAGGTGTATCTTTTATTGTAACTAACAATTCATTTAATTGTGCTTTGTTATAATAGGTCGCTATGTATGGTTCTTTTTTAGGTTTGTCTATTTTGTCTGCTGGGTTTGTTAATATTAATTCACATTTTACTGCATATTGTAAGGCTTTTCTAATATTCGCATGATAGCGAAGAATTGTATTTCCTTTTAAACCTAAATTGTATAATTCTGTGTAAAAATCTTGAATATGATAAGGTTTTAAATCTTTTAAAGAAACATCTAATTTCTTAAAATAATTATATACTTTACCTTTTACAATTCTTTCATAACCTGCATAAGTTGTTTTTACTACTCTGGGCTTTATAATATCTAACCAATTAACCACGAAATCACAAAACTTTATATTAGCTTTATTATTAATATCTAGGTTAGAAATAGTAGTTTTTTCATTTAGAGTTTTCTCATATTCATGTCTTATTTCCTCAACTTTTCTTTTTGCAAGTTTCTTATTATTTTTTACTTTTAATTTAGTGGAAATCTACTTTCTTTGTATATTATTAAATTCGTCTTTATAATATAAAACAGCATAATAAATATTTTTCTTTTGCTGTAATGTTGCTGTTACTGTTATCATAAAATGACCTCCTTATTCTTGTGTAAATGTATTTACTTTCAATTTTGATTGATTATGTATGAAATTATATTAGCTTTTGGAATTTTATATTGTATGCCTATTTTCATCTCTTTTATTTTGTTTTCCTTAATAAGCCTATAGGCTAGTGTTAAACTAATTCCAACTATTCAAATTTATTTGTTAAAGGAATTATATTATTATAATTAGTAATAATCAATTCCCTTTTTTTCTGAAAAATTAAAAATACTTAAAACAAATTATAAATAGATTGTAACAAGTGATTAAAAAAATTCGATGAACAAATTTTGAAAGGATTTTGAAAAAATAAGTGTAAGAAAATTGTAAAAAGATTACAAATGTCATTGTTTTTTATAGAATAATTAGATATATTAGCAACATCCTTTTCTTATAGGTGCTAATTCAAATGACCTCATTTGAATTAATCTGGCATCTAATTGTGTTACTACTAAGTACATACGAATACAAAAAGCCAAAAGAAGTAATATCAAAATTAAGAGAAGTACATCCCTATGAAGAACCTGCAATAGATATTGTTCCATTAATAGATGAAAGTTGCTTTAAATAATAAATAACAGCCAAAAAATAAAATCTTTGGCTGGATTACATTTAGTTCAGTATAAAAATACTGGATTACAATGATTACGTTGCTTTCACAACGGATTACCATATTGTATTAATTTAATTATACCATAAATTTAATTAGAAGACATTTAGACTTGAAATACAGTCAAGTTGATTTACAAATGGCCATTAGATTTAGTCTAATGGCTATTTGCAAATCAACATATTATAAAAATTATATTTTATATCTATAATCATTATAAAAAAATCTAACAGTCAAACATATTTCATTTAATCTGCTTATTATTGCCTTAATCGAGGATTTATTCTTTCCAACTGTAAAAATGTCCACTTTTGTTCTAAAATAATCTTAGTAAAGGTACAATAATCACATAAGAAATACAAAAATATAAGAAAAACTATAAAAAATAATAACAAAATATTCAGAAATGAATATTCTTTTTTTTTTTTTGGAAATATTTTAAATATAATAGTTGTAAAAAGGAGAAAGAATTTGATTTATACAATAACATTTAATCCTGCATTAGATTATGTAATACAAAATAGAAATATTAAAATTGGAGAAATTAACCGTGCTGAAGAAGAACATATATTAGCAGGTGGAAAAGGAATTAATGTATCTATTATATTAAAAACTTTAGGAATTGATACAACAGCACTAGGATTTATAGCAGGTTTTGTAGGGGAAGAAATTGAAAGAAAAGTAAAAAAGTATGGAATTAAAACAGACTTTATTAATATAGAAAATGAAACTTCAAGAATTAATGTAAAAATAACAACACCATCAGAAGAAACCGCCATTGATGGTAAAGGACCATTTATTGATTTACATTATATTAAATTATTATATAAAAAGATTCAAATGATAGAAGATGGAGATATGTTGGTGTTATCTGGTAGTATTCCAAAAGGAATTTCAAAGAATATTTATCAAGATATATGTAAAAAAGTAGAGCAAAAAAATGTAAAAGTTATTGTTGATGCAACAGGAGAATTGTTATCAAACACATTAAAATATCAACCTTTTTTAATAAAACCAAACCAATATGAATTAGGAGAAATTTTTAATGTGAAAATTTCTGACCAAGAAGAAGCAATTAAATATGCTAAAAAATTACAAATAAAAGGAGCAAAAAATGTATTAGTATCTATGGGGAGCATGGGGGCCGTACTTTTAGATGAAAATGGTTATTCATACAAGATGAAATCATTAGATGGAGAAAAGAGAATGAATACAGTAGGTGCAGGTGATTCAATGATAGCAGGATTTATAGCAGGTTATGAATTATTTAATAATTATGAGAAAGCACTTCAAATGGGAATAGCGGCAGCTACTGCAACTGCACAATCAATGTATTTAGCAACTAAAGAAGAAATTTATAAATTTTTAACTTAAATATAAAAAATTAAAGAAAATTAGAATACTAAAAATATAATATTATTTTATAAACAAGGTTTATTCCTTGGAAAGGAATGAAATTAATTATGAAAATTACAGATTTAATAAAAAAAGATTCAATTGATTTAAATGTGGAAGCTTCTAATAAAGAAGAGATAATACAAAAAGCAGTAGAGCTAATGAATGAAAATGGAAATATTACTAATAAAGAAAAGTATTTGGAATTGGTAATCAAAAGGGAAGAGGAAGGTTCAACAGGTATTGGAGAAGAAATTGCAATTCCACATGGGAAAGGTGATAGTATCTCAGCACCAGGAATTGCTGCAATGGTAATACCAAATGGAGTTGATTTTAAATCATTAGATGAAAAACCAGTTAAATTATTATTCTTAATTGCAGCACCAGATAATAAAGAAAATGTACATTTAGAAGTTTTAAGCCGTTTGTCTACTTTATTAATGGATGAAAAATTCAGAAAAAAATTATTAAATGCAAAATCTAAAGATGAGTTTCTAAAAATAATTGACCAAGCAGAAAAAGAGAAAATAGAACTAAAAAGCGATGAGAAAATAAACTATGAATTATTAGGAATTACTGCTTGTCCAACAGGAATTGCACATACTTATATGGCAGCTGAAGCTTTAGAACAAATGGGAAATGAACTTGGAAGTCCAATTAAAGTGGAAACACAAGGACAATCAGGAGCTAAAAATATACTTACAGATGAAGAAATAAAAAATGCAAAGGCAATTATTATTGCAGCAGATGTTAATGTTGATTTATCGAGATTTGATGGGAAGAGAGTACTTAGAACTAGAGTATCTGATGGGATTCATAAACCAAAAGAATTAATTGAAAAAGCCTTAAAGTCAGAAAATGAAATTCCTATTTACCATCATAAAAAAAGTGATGAAGAAAATAATGAAAAAGGAAATAAAAAAGGAAACATTTATAAACATTTAATGAATGGTGTTACTCACATGTTACCATTTGTGGTAGGAGGTGGAATTCTAATTGCAATTTCCTTCTTATTAGATAATTATGAAATTAATCCTTCCAATTTCGGAATGAATACACCAATTGCAGCATTTTTCAAAACTATTGGAAGTATGGCATTTGACTTTATGTTACTAATTTTATCTGGATATATTGCTATGAGTATTGGAGATAGACCACGGGTTATTAGTTGGATTTGTTGGGGGAGCAATTGCTAAAGCGGGGACTACATTTACTTCTTTTAGTAATCCAGAGGAACTACTTGTAAGTTCGGGATTTTTAGGAGCATTAATTGCTGGATTTTTAGGTGGATTTATTATTTTATTTCTGAGAAAGTTACTTAATTTTATGCCAAGAAGTTTAGAAGGTATTAGAACTATTTTGATTTATCCAGTAGCAGGAATATTATTAATAGGAATAATTATGCTATTAATTAATCCATTTGTAGCAGCTATTAATACTGGATTAAATAATTTTCTTTTCTCTATGAGTGGAGTTAATAAAATTATATTAGGAGCAATATTAGCTGGAATGATGTCAGTAGATTTAGGAGGACCAGTTAATAAAGCAGCATATACATTTGGTACAGGGATGCTAGCAGAAGGGCATTATGAGATTATGGCAGCAGTCATGATTGGGGGAATGGTAGCACCACTTGCTATTGCATTACTTGCTACTTTCTTTCCTAGAAAACTACCAAAAAAAGAAAGACAAGCAGGGTTATTAAATTATATTATGGGATTATCATTCATTTCAGAAGGAGCAATTCCGTTTGCATCAGCAGATCCAATTAGAGTGTTACCAGCTTGTATTATTGGCTCAGCTGTATCTGGAGCATTATCCATGGCATTTAATTGTACTCTAATGGCACCACATGGAGGAATATTTGTACTGCCATTAATAGGAAATGCTATATGGTATGCTGTCGCTCTTGTTTTAGGATCTTTTGTAGCAGCTGGAATTATGACAATATTAAAGAAAAATGTATGGGAAAATAAGGAGTGAAGTTATGGTAAAGAAAAAAATTATGATAGAAAATGAAACGGGACTTCATGCAAGACCTGCAACAGAAATTTCAAAGACAGCTATGAAATATTCATGTGATATTAATTTATTTGTTAATGGTAAAAAAATAAATGCAAAATCTCCTCTTATGATTATGGCAGCAGGAATAAAATCAAAAACAGAGTTAGAAATTTTATGTGATGGAAAAGATGAAGAAAAAGCTTTAGAAGAATTAATTATTACTTTTAAAAATCAAATTAAATAATAAAATGCTAAAATGAAAGAAGGCGTAAAATATGATAAAAGGAAAAGGTATATCTGAGGGGGTTGGATTAGGAAAAGTAGTAATATTAAAAAGTAAAGATATTAAGACAGAAAAAATAAAAATTGAGAATACAGAATTGGAAAAGGAAGCTTTCTATGAAGCTATTCATGAAGTAGAAACAGAAACACAGCAACTAATTAATAAATTATCAGGAACAGAAAAAGAAATTATGGAAGCATATGCAGCATTATTACAAGACCCCACCTTAATAGAAGAAGTAATTAAAATAATAGAACAAGAAAAATGTAATGCAGCATATGCAACACAAATAGGTTTTAATAATATAATACAAATATTTGAGCAAATGGATGACTCTTATATGTCAGCAAGAAGCAGAGATATAGAAGACATGAAAAACAAAGTATTAGCTAAAATTTTTCATGAAGAATATGTTGACTTAGGACAATTGGAAAAACACACAATTTTAATAGCCAAAGAATTAACAACATCTGATACTGCTAAATTAGACTTTAAAAACATATCAGGAATTGTGACTGAAATAGGGGGAGTTAATTCTCATATGGCTATTATGGCAAGAACACATAATATTCCAGTAATTGTAGGAATTAAACAAATTATGAAACAAATAAAAGAAAGTGATTTTGTAGCTATTAATGGTACAACAGGAGAGGTTTTTATAAATCCTTCAGAAGAAGAATGTGGAAGTTTGGAAGAAATTAATAAAAAAGTAAAACAAGAAAGAGAAGAATTAGAAAACTATAAAAATAAAATATCTCAAACAAAAGATGGGCATAATGTTGAACTATTATCTAATATAGGATTACCTGAAGATATAGAGCTAATAATTAAAAATACAGCAGAGGGAGTGCGGATTATTTAGAAGTGAATTTCTTTATATGAATTCTGAAGATTTTCCTACAGAAGAAGAACAGTTTGAAGCTTATAAGAAAGTAGCATTAAAACTTCCAAATAAAAAAATAATTATTAGAACTTTAGATATTGGAGGAGATAAAGATTTAAAGTATATGACATTACCAAAAGAAGAAAATCCTTTTTTAGGTTATCGAGCAATTAGAATCTTTTTGGATAATACAGATTTATTTAAAGTGCAATTAAGAGCTATTCTAGCAGCAAGTAAGTATGGAAAATTAGCTATCATGTTACCAATGGTTTCTTCTATAGAAGAATTAAGAGAGGCTAAAAAAATTATTAATGAAGTAAAAGAAGAATTAAAAGCTAAAAAAATTGAGTTTAATGAAAATATAGAAATTGGCATTATGATAGAAATACCATCAGCAGCATTAATGGCAGAAGAATTAGCAAAAGAATGTGACTTTTTTAGTATTGGTACAAATGATTTAGTTCAGTACACAATTGCAGTGGAAAGAGGAAATGAAAAAGTTGCTAATCTATATACACATTTTCATCCTGCAATAATAAGATTAATTAAATATGTAATTGACAGTGCACATAAAAATCAAATTTTATGTGGAATGTGTGGTGAAGCAGCTGGGGACAAATTATTTATTCCACTATTAATTGGTCTAGGATTAGATGAGTTCTCGATGAATTCAAGTAAAATTTTACAATCAAGAAAATTAATAAGTGAATTAGATTTCAAAAAATGTAAGGAATTAGCAAATGAAGTTTTAAAATTACCGTCTACAGAAGAGGTAAAAAGAAAACTAAATGAAACATATTTTACATAAATTTGCAATATTATGTAAAATATGTTATAATATATGCATAGAAACGGCAAAGAAAGTTTCTAAAAATTAAATAATTTGTAGAACAAACAGGAGGATAACAAATGAAGAAATTTTATTTTACTACTAATGTTGGAGGTAAAAAGTTTTCTGGATTAGCAGTTCGGAAAAATGGGAAAACAAAAGTAGTACGTAGATACTGCTAAACAATTGAACACCCCAAACTAATTAGAATTAGTTTGGGGTAGTTTTTTGTCTTAAAATATGATATTATACAATTATTATAATATATAAGAAAAGAAGGTAAAAAATGAGAAAAGAATATGAAGAAATAGATAAAGAAGTATTGAAAAGAAATAATGAAAAAATATCAAGTTATAGAGGACTAAAATTTCTATATAGACAAATGAAAAGACAAAAACCAAAATCAACTAAACATTATAAAAAAGAGAAAGAAATTGCACAATGGTATGCATTAGCTATAGGACTTTTAGCATTATCTATTAATATAAATGAAGAAAAAGAAACAGAGGAATATCAACTAGATTCTACAGTATACTTTTCACTATTAACTAATATATCAAATGATATATTTTCAATAATAAAATTAGTAGACAATGGATTAGAATTTCAGGCAAATATTATTATGAGAAATTTAATAGAATTATTATATACATTATTAGTAGTACTAATTAATAAAGAAAAGAGAAAGGAATATTACGATTCAGGAAGATTACAAAATTCTTATGAAGTATGGAATAAAAATTTTAAAATGTCTAAATTAAATGAAGAATTATTTACATATGAAACAAAAGTGTTTGAGGAAGGGTTAGCGGGAGAAAATTCTGAAATATTAGATGAGGAATTTAGGAAAAACTTAAAAAATATGAGAAGAAATATATATAAACATTATTCATCTTATATTCATAATGACTATATTTCCTGTGTATTAAGCTGTTATTCTCCAAAGATACACAAATCATCTAAAGAACCTGAATTAAACTACAACCTATGGGGAGCTTATAATTATATGGGACAGAGTATATTAGATTCATTAAATAGAAATATGATGATGACAATGCTATACTTTAAGAAAATTATTAGTAAAGATGAATGTTTTCGTAATTATAAATATATATCTGAAAAGAATCATTTTCTTTGGAATGATGGTATAATAATTTTATTTATGTTAGAAGAAAAAATTAAGAAAGAAATAAGAAGAAAAATGAAAAAAATAGTAGTAGCAACAAATAATAAAGGAAAATTAAAAGAAATAAACGAAATATTAAAAGAATATAATTTAATAAGTCTAAAAGATATTGATTGTGATATTGAAGTAGAAGAAAATCAAGATACTTTTGAAGGGAATTCTTTAAAGAAAGCAAAAGAAATATCTAAAATAACAGATATGCCATGTATAGCAGATGACAGTGGATTATGTATAGACATATTAGATGGTTGGCCAGGAGTATATACTGCAAGATTTTTAGGAGAAAATACAACACAGGAGCAAAGAAATGAAGCTATTTTAGAAAAAATGAAAGAATTCAAAGGAGAGAAAAGAAGAGCAAGAGTAAAATGTGTAATGACTTATTACTATGAAGGAAAATGCTTTATTGGAAAAGGTGAAATCGTAGGAAGAATAGCTGAAAAAAGAAGAGGTAATAATGGATTTGGATTTGATGAAATATTTGAATTAGAAAATGGAAAAACATTAGCTGAATTATCACAAGAAGAAAAAAATGTGATAAGTGCTAGAAAAAAAGCCATAGAAAATTTAAAAAAACAAATGATTTTCTAAAAACAATGTAATCAAAAATCTAAATGCAAGAATAAGGGTAAAAAATAAGTATATGCTAGTTATTAACTCTGCATATACTTATTAAAAAATTAATATTATAAGCTATAATCTAAATCAAAATTACATTCTTTTTCTTCTTTAATTTTTAGTTCCTGCAATTGTTTTTGTAATTCATTAATTTGTTGTATTATTTGATTAGAATAAAGATGTTGTAGATGTTTTTGAAATTGCTCATTTTTTTTTCTTTTATTTTTCATTTTTTTGAAATCTATATAGTTTTGTAATTTATATTTTTTCTTACTATTAAAACCACGATATAAAACTAAATCAATATCCATTTTTTCACGAATATGTAAAATACATCTATAAATATGAATTGATAACTCTATGTTATTAATAGTTTGTTTTACATTTAGAAAGTTTCTTTCATTCTCTAATTCATAAATCTTTCTGTAAAAACTCCTTATAATTTTTTGCTTATCTAGTTTATTATCTAAGGTTGTTGTAAACTCTGATATATAAGTATAATTTCTTTGTGTTAAGTCAGGTTTTGAAGATTGATATTGTTCTCGTCTTATGATTTCAGATTTTACCATACTATTATCTAAGTAACTCAGTAAGTCTTCTCTATATTTTTCGAAATTAGGTCTAGACCACTTTTTAAGAGAATGATTATCTTCTTCTTTGCACAATTCATTATAAAGCCTAATAATATCTTCATCTTCTAAACTAGGTATTATTTTCTTTAAAATCTCATCATCTGAACCAATAATATGATAGTGAGCTTTATATTTTTCTATTAATCGTTTTAATTCAATTGGAAATTCCATAGTAGTCACCTCTACTATATTAATTAGGCATATTTTATCATAGAAAATATAAATTTTCAATATTTACACAATAATTACCAAAATGAATAAAAAAATTGAAAAAATAATTGACAAATAAATAGTTTTATGATAAAATTGAAAACTGTAATCCGCTTAGTCAAGGTCTAAAAAGATTAATTTAGTTTAATTACCTGTATTTAAGGATTAGCGAGTATACAAATAAGGGAGGTGCATTTTAAATGTACGCAATAATCGAAAGTTGTGGAAGACAATACAAAGTAGCAGAAGGAGATGTTGTATTTTTTGAAAAATTAGATGCAGAAGAAGGTAAAAAAGTTACTTTCTCTAATGTAGTATTAGTATCTGAAGAAGGAAAAGTACAAGTTGGAAATCCTTATGTTAAAGGTGTAAAAGTTGAAGGAAAAGTAGTTTCACATGGTAAAGGTAAAAAAATTATTGTTTTCAAAATGAAAGCTAAAAAGAACTACAGAAGAAAACAAGGACATAGACAACCTTATACAAAAGTAGAAATTACATCAATAAAAACAGCTGCTAAAAAATCAGAAACAGCAACTAAAACAGCAGCAGCAAAAAAGACTACTAAAAAAGTAGAAGCATAGTTTAAGAGTTAAACGAACGAATATAAATGATAATGGAAACCGAAAGGAGTGAGAAAATATGGCTCATAAAAAAGGTCAAGGTAGCAGCCATAACGGTAGAGACAGTGAATCTAAAAGACTTGGTGTCAAAAGAGCTGATGGACAATTTGTTTTAGCAGGAAATATTCTAATAAGACAAAGAGGAACAAAAGTACATCCAGGAATTAATGTTGGTAAAGGTAGTGATGATACACTATATACATTAGTGGATGGAACAGTTAAATTTGAAAGAAAAGGTAGAGATAAAAAACAAGTAAGTGTTTATCCAGTAGAACAATAATAAAGTTTTTTATAAAGATAAAGAGTACTAGAAATAGTATTCTTTTTTATTTACTAATTTATATAATATAATAAATTAAAATTAAATGTTATAAAACTTGATTATATGCTAAATAAATGATAAAATCAAGGCAGAAAAAAACAAAGGAAGTACAAAAATGAAAAAAATATTATTTGCTGCCTATTCACTAGACATAGGAGGAATTGAAAAGGCACTTGTTAGTTTAACAAATCGATTACAGCAAAAAGGATATGAAATAACAATAGTACTAGAAAAAAAACAAGGTATTTTTTTAGAAGAAATAGATCCTAAAATTCATATCATACAATATGCTCCAGATGAAAGTAAAAATATTTTGAAAAGAAAAGTAAAAAATCTAATAAAAAGAATAAAATTTAGTTTAAAATATAAAAACAAATTTGACTTTTCAGTATGTTTTGCAACATACTCAAATGTAGCATCATTTGTAAGTAGAACAGCTTCTAAAAACTCATGTTTATGGGGACATGCTGATTACTTAACCTTATTTGAAAACCAAGAAGAAAAGGTAAAAGAATTTTTTAAAGAAAAAAAATACAATCAATTTAAAAAGGTAGTATTTGTATCCAAAGAAGGAAGGGAAAGTTTTATAAAAATCTTTCCAGAAATGAAACAAAAAACAATCGTATGTAATAACCTAATAGAAGCTGAAACAATACAAGAACTAGCCAAACAAACGATAGAACTAAAAAAAGACAAAGAAAAATTTACTTTTTTAAATGTAGGAAGACATGACGAAAAACAAAAAAAATTAACTAGAATGATAACAGCAGCGAAAAAACTAAAAGAAGAAAAATACAAATTTAAAATTTTATTAGTAGGAGATGGACCAGACAACCAAGAATACAAAAACTTAGTGAAAAAAGAAAAATTAGAAGATGTGATTTTATTTTTAGGAAAAAAACAAAATCCTTATCCATACTTTGAAATAGCAGACTGTGTAGTGCTAAGTTCAGACTATGAAGGATATCCGGTCGTATTTTTAGAAAGCTTTATTCTAAACAAACCAATTATAACTACCAAAGTATCAGATTATGAAGAAGTAGAACAAGGTTATGGAATGGTAACTGAAAAAACAGAAGAGGATATTTACAAAAAAATGAAGCAAATGTTAGAAGATGGATTTACCATAAAAAAGCAATTTGATAGCAAAAAATATAACCAAGAAATCATAGAAAAAATAGAAAGGATTATCAATGGCTAAAGTAAGTATAATTGTACCAGTCTACAATACGGGAAAATATGTGGAAAGATGTTTGAATTCTATCATCAAACAAACTGAGAAAAATGAAATAGAGCTCATTGTTATCAACGATGGATCAACTGACAATTCTGGAGAAATTATAAAAGAATATATCACAAAGCAGGAAAACAAACAAATTATAAAATACTATGAAAAAGAAAACGAAGGAATTGCTAAGACAAGAAACTTGGGGGTAGAAAAAGCAACAGGGGAATATATTTTGTTTGTTGATTCTGATGACTATATAGACAAGCAATTGATTGAAAAATTAAAGCCATATATAGACAAGAAAATAGACTTAATTAAATTTAAATTACAAAGAGTAGATGAAACAGGAAAAAAACTAGAAAAAGTAGATGGGCCGACTTTTGAAAATAAAACAGGAGAAGAAGCTTTTAATGAGATGTATAGTCAAGATATTTTACTAGATTCGCCTTGTGTTTATTTGATAAAAAAAGAACTATTTACCCAGAACAATTTTCAATTTAAAAGAACCTATCATGAAGATTTTGGGCTAATACCACTTATTTTACTAGTAGCCAAAAGTGTAGCATCTGTCAATGAATATTTATATAACTATGTGCAAGTAGGAGATAGTATAACCAGAAATGAAGATTACCAAAAAACAATTCAAAGAATGGAAGATTGTTTAGCACATTATGATAACATGATTAAAACAGTTGAAAAATTAAGGGTAGAAAAAAAGACAAAAGAAAATATCAAAATATATTATACCAATGCTATTTTACTAAAATTGAAAGAATTGAAACCAAAAGAAAGAAAAAAATATAAAAAAGAAATCCAAAAAAGAAAGTTTAGTCAAAATATAAAAGCTAGAAATTTAAAGCAGTTTATAAAAAAAATACTTTTAAAGATTGATATTGATTTATATTTGAAAATGAGGTAGAACAGTTGAAAAATAATTACAATTAAGAGAGGAAAAAATAGAATGCCAAAAGTAAGTGTAATTGTACCAGTTTATAATGTAGAGCAGTATGTAGAAAAATGTTTAGAAACACTCGTAAATCAAACATTACAGGAAATTGAGATTATCGTAGTAAACGATGGTTCTACAGACAATTCAAAACAAATTGTAGAAAAAATAAGAAAACAATTTCCTGATAAAATTGTATATGTAGAGAAAGAAAATGGGGGATTATCTGATGCAAGAAACTATGGAATTCCGCATGCAAAAGGAGAATATATTGCGTTTTTAGATTCTGATGACTACGTAGAAAAAGACATGTATCAAAAGATGTATGAATTAGCCCAAAAAGAAAATAGCGACATGGTAGAATGCGATTTTTATTGGGAATATCCAGATAAACAAAAAATAGATACAGGAGAACTTTATGAAGGAAAAAAGGAAATGCTAGAAAAAGTAAGAGTAGTTGCTTGGAATAAACTAATAAAAAGAGAAATTCTAGAAAAAGCAAAAGTAGAATTTCCAAAAGGATATCGTTATGAAGATGTACCATTTACTTATAAACTAATTCCTTATCTAGAAAAAGTATCTTTTTTAAAAGAACCTTGTATTCATTACATACAACGTGAAGGCTCTATTTCCAATTCGCAAAATGAAAGAAACCGAGAAATATTTGAGGTATTACAGGATGTCATTAATTATTACAAAGAAAAGGGGATTTATGAGACATATGAAACAGAGCTAGAATATGTCTATACGAGATATGCTTTTTGTAGTTCTTTCCTAAGAATGGTAAAAATTCAGGACAAAAAGCTAAGAGAAAAACTACTAGAAGAGACCTGGAAAAACGTAAATACAAATTTTCCAAATTGGAAGAAAAATAACATATTACAGACAAGGAAAGGTGGAAAAAACCTTTACCTAAGGACTATTAACCCAGTTACCTACAAACTATATGCAAGATTATTTAGGAGAATAAAATGAAAAAAATAGAAAAAAACATATTATGTATTTTTATTATATTGTGTCCAATTTTAGATATGATGAGTTTTATCTTTCGAAATGCGTTTCATACCAACATTTCACCATCTACCTTTTTAAGACCTATCATACCTACTATTGCCATTTTATATTTATTTTTAAAAATGGATAAGAAATTTAAAATACGTTTAAGCTTAATAGGAGCAATCTACGCAGTATATGAAATATTGCATTTGCTAGTATTTAGAAGCGTAATAACAGGAAGCAGTTATGGAGGAATTACACACGAAGCACAGTACATTATCAATTATTCTTATATGATAGTTAACTTGATTTTATATATTACCGTGTTTCAAGACGAAGAAGATATTGGGAAATTATCAAAAAGTGTATTGATTGCAAATGTGATATATATGACATCGATATTAATTGCCATTGTAACCAAAACATCTTCTAGTACCTATATCGAAGGAATGGGATACAAAGGATGGTTTGAATCTGGAAATAGCCTAGGTTCTATCTTAATTCTATCCTTATTCATGACAATCAAATACATAAAAGATTCTAAATACAGAAAAATTGCCATTCCAACTATTTTAGCAGAAGGCATATTCTTATGTACGCTATTAGGAACTAGAGTAGGATTATTAGGATTTATTTTAGTTGTTATTTTATATGTAATAGTAGAAACAATAATGACTTTAAAACAAAAAGGAAAAATCAATAAAAAGGTAATAGCAGGCGGATTAATGGCTGTTATAACCATTATCATAGTTGTAATAACAGTTGGTTCTAGTACTTTACAAAGAAGAAAGCACTTACAGGATATAGAGAAAAATATAGTAGATACAGAAAAACAAGAACAATCCCATGTGACAGGAAGCATATTAGAGATAAAAGAAAAAATAGATGCTAATACATTAGAAGAAGGTTATATGGGACAAGCAGAAAAACAATCCATTTTGGATTTATATGAAATTGCAAATCAATGGAATATTAAAAACAATGACCAACGTATGCAACAATTGATTTACAATATAGTATTAGTAAAAAATCAGCATAATCCGATTTATGTATTACTAGGAAATGGACATGTTGCTAATTTTAGAGAATTAGTAATAGAAATGGAAATACCAGCTTTTCTATTTAATTTTGGAGTAATACGGATTTATACTTTACTTTATACCATTTGTTACGATTTTTATTTATGGTGGTTATTTCATGATAAAGTATAGAAAACAAATGGATACAGAGTATGTAATGGTCTGGTTAGGTTGTGGCTTTACTTTTGCACTTTCCTTTTTTGCAGGCTATACATTCTTTAATTCTTCTAATATGATGATTATTATTGCTTTAAATACCATACTGTTAAATAAAATAAATGCTATGAAACTTAAGATTAGTTGATATCTTATCAATGTTTTTAATAATATATGATATCTAAGATAATAAAACTAAGAAAAAGCACTAAAAAAGGAAGGAGCAATAAAATGAAAAAAATCCTATTTGGAATAACAAGTCTAACACTACGGAGGAGCAGAAAGAGTATTAGTAGACATTGCCAACGAATTGTGTGAAGAATATGACATCACTATTTTTACTATTTATGCCAAAGGCGAATTAGAAAAACAATTAAGCCAAAAAGTAAAATTAAAAAGTTTATACGATAAACCATATGTTGAATTATCCAAATTTCAAAGAAAAATAGCAATGCCTTTAAAAATACTACTAACGCAAAAAGTAATTTATCACAAAAAAATAAAAGAAGACTATGACATAGAAATTGCATTCCTAGAAGGAGCTATTACCAGAATATTAAGTACAAAAAATAGAAATACGAAGAAAATTGCATGGGTACATAATGACATTTCACTTGTTTTTGGAAAAGGGATAAAAGCAAAATTAAAGAAAAAGATAGATGCTAAAATCTATGCCAAATATCAAAAATTGATTTTTGTAAGTAAAGAAAATCAAGAAAAATTTGAGAAAGTATACAACAACTTAAAAAATATTGATAAAGAGGTTATATACAACTATATTGACCAAAATAGTATTGTAGAAAAAGCAAAGGAAAATTTAGATATTAGCTTAAATAAAGATACCATTAATTTTGTAACAGTAGCAAGATTGGTAGAGCAAAAAGCAATTGATAGATTAATAGAAGTACATAGCCAATTAGTAGAACAGGGATTAAAACATCATTTTTATGTCATAGGAGATGGACCAGAAAAAGATAATTTACAACAATTGATAAAAAAGAAGAACGTTGAGAATACCTTTCATTTGTTAGGAAAAAAAGAAAATCCGTATCCATATATAAAAGCAGGAGATTATTTTTGTTTATTATCTCACTTTGAAGGATATCCTATGGTATTACTAGAAGCTCAAATTTTACAAAAACCAATTGTAATAACTGATACCTCAGCAAGAGAAACCTTACAAAATTATGAAGACTACCAAATTGCTGAGAACTCAGCAGAAGGAATCTATCAAACCTTAAAAGAAATAATAGAAAATTCAAAAACAGAAAAAACACCAAGAAAGGAATATAGTAATCAAGATCTATTAGGAAAAATAAAACGATTACTAGAAAACTAGGAGAAAATATGAAAATATCAGTGTTAACACCAACATATAATCGAGAGGGCTTATTAGAAAATCTGTATCATAGCTTATTAGAAAACACGAAATATGGAGTAGAAATAGAATGGCTTATTATGAATGATGGCTCAACAGATAATACCAAAGCGGTAATAGAAGGCTTTCAAAAAGAAAACAAAATTACCATTCAATATTACGAACAAGAAAACCAAGGAAAAATGGTAGCTATCAACCAATTAGTACCATATGCAACAGGGGAGTTGCTAGTAGAATGTGATTCAGATGATTATTTTACTAAAGATGCTTTTGCTGTGATAAAAAAAGCATGGGAGGAAAACAAGGAAAGAACAGATATTTATGCCCTATGTTTCTTAAAATATGATACCAAAGGAAACAACATGGGAAATGAATTTCCAAAAACAGAAACCACCATGTTTGACCTTTATTTCAAAGAAGGAGAAAACGGAGAAAAAGCATTGGTATATTTTACTAAAATACGTAAACAATATCAATATAAAATAGAGAAAAAAGAGAGATTTTCAACAGAAGCAAGAATGCATCATCAAATGGACGAAAAATATAAAATAATTGGAATCAATCAACCAATTATGATATGTGAATACCAAGAAGAAGGATATACGAAAAATATTACCAACCAATTCAAAGAAAATCCTTATGGCTATTATGAGTATTTTAAAGAAATCTTACAAAAAGATTTTAAAGGTGTGAAATTTTCCAAAAGGTTATATGTTATCAAACATTATATATTATTTACAACCTTAACCAAAAAGAAAAATCCTATAAAAAATATAAAAGGAAGATTAAACAAATTGTTAGTTATATTGCTGTATGGACCAGGAAGAATGAAAACTAAGAAGATGTTTAAATAGGAGGAGTTTATGGATAACAAAAAAATATCCGTTCTTATGATTGGAAATCATAAGATAGAAGAAAGCATCAAAGAAATAAGCCAACAAAGCTATCAAAAAGATATGGAGCTACTAGTTTTTTATCAAAAAGGACGAGAAGAAAAAATAGAGCCAATTCAATTGGCGTATCCAATGGTTAAGTTTATTGGCTATGATGAAAATTTGTGGAAAAGTATACAAGAAAACAAAGACTTATTAACAGGAGATTTTATTTCAATCTTAAATAGTGAAGATAGTGTATCAATTGATTATTACAGGACTATGGTAGCAACTGCAATAGAAGAGAATGCTGATATCGTCATAAGTAACAGCATTTTACAATATGCAGATGGTGGGAGAGCCTATTTAAATTTAAGTGAAGCTTCTTTAAAGAACTTAGAACGCGAAATGATTTTAGAAGAATACTTAAAACAAGCAAAAAGCTCTTTTTTATGGCGTGTATATGGAAATAAGATATACACAAAAGAATTATTTGAAAAAACATTACAAGAAGTCTGCCAAAAAGAAAATGTAAAAAACTATGATTTCTTTTTGATTATGTTTGGGTATAGTCGAACATTAAGAATGGTAAAAAATGAAGTGTTGTTTCATCAATTTGAAGAGACAGAATTAGAAAGCGATAGGATAACCAAAATCAAAACAGCATGGAATGATAATTTAGAAAAACTAAAAAAAGAAATTATAAACTCTAAAACTAAGATAGTAAGTTTTGATATTTTTGATACTTTAATTATGAGACCTTTTTGGAACCCAATTGATTTATTTGTGTTTTTAAATCAATATTTTAGAGAAATTACAAAAATAGAAACAGGAATGGATTTTTCTAAGATAAGAGTAGAAGCGGAAAAAGAGACAAGAAGAAAAAATAAAGCAAAACAAGAAATAACATTAGATGAAATCTATGAAGAAATACAAAATCAAACCAAACTAGAAGATGAAATCATAGAAAAAATGAAACAAAAAGAACAAGAATTAGAAATAAAATTCTGTACCGAAAGAAAAACAGGAAAAGAAATCTATGGATTAGCAAAATATCTAGGTAAAACAGTAATTGCTACATCAGATATGTATCTTCCTATGGAAACAATAAAGAAAATATTAAATAAAAATGATTATAAGATGGATAACATCTATTTATCAGCTCAAATAGGAGTAACCAAATTTTGTGGGGACTTGTATTCTTATGTGATAAAAGATTTACAAGTAGAGCCGGGAGAAATGGTTCACATAGGAGATAACTATCACTCTGATTATGAAAAGGCAAATCAAAATGGAATTAATGGACAATTCTTACCAAAAGCAGTAGATGTTTTCTGTAATAAAAATATAACCAATGCTTTAGGATGTTTGTTTAACCAAAACATACCAATATGGGAAAATAATCAAAACGGTATTAACTTTTTAGGAATTCGTTGTATGCTTGCTTTAGTGGCTAATTCCTACTTTGATAATCCTTATCGAACCTTTCATAATGAAACTGACTTTAATGCAGACCCAAATCTAATTGGATATTATGCTTTAGGAATGCATTTATTTGGAATAGCAGATTGGCTTTTAAAAGATACGAAGCAAAAAAATTATGAGAAAATTGTATTTTTTGCAAGAGATGGTTATTGGATGATGAAAGCTTATCAAATCCTAAAAAAGGCCTATGATGAAGCACCAGAAGAAGAATATTTATATATTTCTAGACGTGCTTTAGTGCCAGCCACTTTAAACAATTCATTCGACTTTTATAAATTATCTGAATTAATCGATATCTATAAATACACACCGAAAACGATATTAAAATATATGAAAAATATCATATATCACTTAGAAGATTTAGAAGAAGAATGCCAAAAAAACGGAATAGATACGAATCAAAAATTTGAAACAAAAAGTGAATTTAATCGCTATATGAACTTGATAATCGACAAATTTTATGATAAAAACAAACACGAAGAAATGTTAGAAAAACTAAAAAGTTATTTCTCTCATATATTTAGTGAAAAGGCTTGTGCCTTTGATATTGGATATAGTGCAAAACCAGAAATGTATTTATCAAAATTGTGTGGAAAGCCAATTGATGCCTATTTTGTAAATATCAGTAATGAAGAGGCGTTAGAACATGCTAAAATAGGGGGAATGCAATTACACACCTATTTTGATTATAGACCAGCTATTACTGGTGTAGTAAGAGAAATTTTAATATCAACTTCAGATCCATCTTGCATTGGGTATGAGTTAGGGGAAGATAATCAAGTAATACCAGTATTTGAAGAAGAAAGTGCAAAAGAGCAAGAAAGATTTATATTAGATGCGATGCAAAATAAAGCAATCCAATTTATCAATGATATAACCAATATTTTTGGAGAAGATATACAAAAATTATATTATCAAAGATATTACATTTCTTTACCACATGAAATGTATATCAATTCACCTAAAAAGCTAGACCAAGAAATTTTTTATGGGGTTGATTTAGAAGATGCGGTTGGGTTAGGAGAAAAAATAACAGCTATCGAGGAATGGAACCGAGAAATAGAAGAGAAAAAACAAAAAAGGACAACCGAGCTATTTTATACGAAATATACAGAAAAATTAGAAGAGGAAAAGAAAGCATTACAAGAGGAAATAAAAGTATTACAAAATGAAAAAGATGAAATGGCTAAAAAATATCAAACAAAAGAAGAAGAGATAAATAAGATATACAACAGCAAAAAATGGAAATATATTGAGAAAATGAGTCAATTACTTCGGAGGAAAAAAATAAGAAGAAACTTGACAAGAAAGCATAAAAAATATAAGATAGGTAAGGACAAGAAAGGTGAAGGAAAGGATTTATATAAAAAATGGAAAAAGACAAAAAATTATCGATTATTGTACCAGTATATAATGCTGAAAAATATATGGAAAAATGTTTAGACAGATTATTAGAACAATCTTATAAAAATATAGAAATTATTATAGTAAATGACTGTTCACAAGGAAATTGTGAAGAAATTGCGGAAAAATACCAAAAAATAGACAATCGAGTAAAATATATCAAACATGAAAAAAATAAAGGACTATTTCAAGCAAGAATTACAGGAGCAAGTATTGCAACAGGCGAATATATAGCGTTTTTGGATAGCGATGACTATGTTTCTATCGATTATTATCGAACCTTGATGAATAATATCCAAGAAAATAATTCAGACATTGCCATGGGAAATATGGTACTTGAATATGATAATGGCAGAAAAGAAGTTTATAATCTATTTGATGCAAAACCTCTTAATCTAACAGGAGAAGAGTGCTTAGAAAAATATTTTGACCAAGAAGGATTATCTTTTGATTGGCATATTATATGGAATAAAATTTATAAAAAAGACATTTGGAATCAAGCTTTAAAACATTATAAAAAAATAACCACACATTTATTAATGACGGAAGATTTTGCATTTTCAACCGTGTTATTTTACTATGCTAAAAAACTAACCAAAGTGGAAAACGATTGTGTTTATTACTGTAAGCATGAAACAACATCTACATCTGTTAAAGATTTGAAATTTAAAAAGTTCCAAAAAAACATAGCAGATATAACAACTTCTTTTAACTTTATCGAAAACTTCTTAAAAGAAGTGAACCAATATGAAAAATACAAAGAAAAATTCAATAAATGGAAATGTTTATATGCGAATCAACAAAAGTCATACAAAGAAATGTCTGAAATGACAAAAGAGGAAAAACAAAAAGCAGAAGAAATGATAAATGAGTTTTATCCAAATGCTCCTAAAATACAAAATGCAGAATATTTTTATAGTGTAGTAACCAACTGGAACGATGGATTAGAAAACTTGAAATTAGCAATTTGTGATAAAAACATAAAATGTGTTAGTTTTGATATATTTGATACTTTAATCAAAAGACCATTTTTTGAACCAAAGGACTTATTTATCTTATTAAATAAATACTTTAGAGAATATACAAATGGTGCATCTGGTATGGACTTTTCTAAAATAAGAGTTTACTGTGAGCAATTAACCAGAGAAAGAATCGAAAATGAGAAATGCCAAGAAATTACATTAGATGAAATCTACAATACCATAGAGACAGAATATAACATGGACAAGCAAATACTTGAAAAAGTAAAACAAAAAGAAATTGAATATGAAATTCGTTTTTGCGAAAGAAGAAACGTTGGATATGAACTATATACATTAGCATTGGCGATGGGAAAGAAAGTAGTACTTACTTCAGATATGTACTTATCTAAAGAAGTAATCCAAAAGATACTAGATAAAAATGGTTATAACAAACACAAAAAAATGTACCTATCATCAGAAATAAAACTAACAAAAGCAAGAGGAAATTTATATGAATATGTTTTAGAAGACTTAAAAATAAACAATGAAGAACTATTACATATAGGGGACAATTACCAATCTGATGTAGAAATGCCAAGAAAACAAAAAATAAATACAGGGCATTTACCAAAAGCTGTTGGAGTAGCTTTAGACAAAGATAAAGTAAATTATTTTGGTAAAATGTTTACCCAAAGTATGCCATTTTGGAGAGACAATGCCAATGCCATGAATTTCTTAGGAATTAGAACGATGTTTGCCATGGCAGCCAATCAGTATTTTGATAATCCATATCGAAACTTTAACAAAGATTCTGATTTTAATGCAGACCCTTATATTATAGGATACTATATACTAGGAATGTATACATTTGGAATTAGTAAATGGTTATTAGAACAAACTTCTGGACAAGATTACAAAAGCTTGGTATTTATGGCAAGAGATGGCTATTTACCAATGGAAGCTTATAAAATTATGAAACACTTATATGAAGCGGTACCAGAGGAAAAATATCTATATGTATCTAGAAAATCTCTTATTCCAATTACAATCATGAATCAACTAGACTTTTACAAATTACCAGAGTGTATTAACGTAACCAACCATACACCAAGAGAAATTCTAAAATACTTAAAAAGTTGTATCAAAGAAAATGAAAATGCAGAAGGAATCTTAAAAAAGAATAACATAGAGATAGACAAAAAGCTAAAAACCATCATGAATTTTAATCAATTTATTAAAGTCGTAGTAGACAACCTATACGATGAAGCAAAACACAAGAAAAATTTGGAAAGTCTAAAAACGTATTTTGATAAAATTTATGAAGGACATTCTGCTAACTTTGATATTGGATATAGTGCAAGACCAGAATTATTTTTGTCTAATCTATGTCAAAAACCAATTGATACGTATTTCTTAAATATCAATATGGATGAAGCTTTCCGTCATTCTGACATGGCAGGATTTCAATTAAAAACATTTTTTGATGGCAAGCCATCTGCTACTGGATTTGCTTATGAATCTATGTTATCTGCTTTAGCACCATCTTGTATTGGATATGAAATCAAAGAAAAGGGAGTAGAACCTGTATTTGAAAAATATAATAAAACTTATCAAGAAGAGTTTATTATTAGTATTATGCAAAATGCAGCCATTGACTTTGTAAAAGATATGACCAATATTTTTGAGGACGAAATAAAAGAATTGTATTATGAAAGATATTATGTGTCATTACCAATGATGGCTTATATCAATTCAGCCAAAGAAAGAGACCAATCTATTTTTAATGCTATTTATTTTGAAGATGATGTACGATTAAAAGAACCAGTAAAAATGACAACAGAATGGAACAAAGAATTAGGCTATAAAAATCAAAGAACCATGGAAAAATTAATTTATGGTGGAGAGTTAGTTGGTGTTAAAGATGGCTATTTGGATTATAATCCATATCCTGATTTGGAACATCATAGTAAGCCTATTCGATTTATCTATTATTTATTATATGATAGACCAACTTTTAAAAGAAGAATGCAAGAAATGTTTAAAAATCACAAAGTCCTATTTGGGATAGGAAAAGGTACCTATTCATTAGGAAGAAAAGGCAAAAATGTAATATATAAAGGGGTTCATAAGATAAAAGGAGGACACAAATCGTGAAAAATAACGAAGAATATATGATAGAAGTACAAGAAGTATATAAAACCTTTAATGTATATTTAGACAAAGCAAATAGTCTAAAAGAAAAAATGCTATTTTGGAAAAGAAACAGAAAAGAAGTAAGACAAGTGTTAAAAGGTATTAATTTAAATATCAAAAAAGGAGAAGCAGTAGCTTTAATTGGGGTAAATGGAAGCGGAAAATCCACCTTATTAAAATTAATGACGAAAATAATTTATCCGAATAAAGGAAAAATTACGATTAATGGAAAGTTAACATCTTTACTAGAATTAGGAGCAGGATTTCACCCAGATTTTTCAGGAAGAGAAAATATCTATTTTAATGCATCTATCTTTGGTTTGACGAAAAAACAAATTGATGATAGACTAGAACAAATTATAGAATTTTCAGAATTAAAAGATTATATTGATAACCCAGTAAGAACTTATTCTTCTGGTATGTTTATGAGATTAGCTTTTGCTGTTGCCATCAACGTAGATGCTGACATCTTATTAGTAGATGAAATTCTATCAGTAGGAGATCAACATTTCCAAGAAAAATGTATTAATAAAATGAAGCAATTAAAACAAGAAGGAAAAACCATGGTATTTGTAACACATAGTTTGGATTCAGCAAAAGAATTATGTGACAGAGCTGTATGGTTAAGCAATGGTGTTTTAAAATTAGATGGAAAAACAAACGAAGTGATTGAACAATATATAAAAGAAACAGCATAAGAAGGGAGAAATAGATGAAATTTTTTAAATCATTATATGAATATAGAGAATTATTAAAAACAAGTATTAGTAAAGATATTAGAGGAAAATACAAAAATTCTGTACTAGGAATCATATGGTCATTCCTTAATCCACTTTTACAAATTGCTGTATATGCAATTGTATTTCCACTTATTATGAAAAGCAATTTACCAAACTATACCGTTTTTCTATGTTGTGGTTTAATACCTTGGAATTTCTTTTCATCTGCAATTTCAAGAACATCTTTTACCATGATAGAAAATGGAAATATTATCAAAAAAGTATATTTTCCAAGACAAATATTACCACTATCTGTGGTAACAAGTGAGGCTGTGAATTTTGTCATTTCAACCATTATCATTTTAGCCTTTGTTTTGGGATATGGAATGGGAATTAGTAAATTTATTATTTTTTATCCATTAGTATTATTGGTACAATATTTATTATTAGTTGGAATTTCTTTTGTGGTATCAAGTGTAACAGTATATTTTAGAGATTTGCAACATTTTATTGGAATTGTATTACAATTGTTATTTTATGCAACACCTATTGTATATGCGTCAAACACAATACCAGAGAACTTTCAATGGATATTAAAGTTTAATCCGATGACTTATGTTATTAATGGATATCGTGATATCTTTTATTACCAACAAACACCAGACTTATTATCACTAGCAATTGTTTTAGGAATAAGTATTGTAACATGTTTAGTTGGTTATATGATATTTAATAAATTGCAAAAACGATTTGCGGAAGAAATTTAGTAAATTAGGAGAAATTGAATGAACGAATTTAATTTTGCAAAAGAACCAGGAATGAAAAAGTATAATAGCAGAGATTATGTGGAAAAAGAGCCACTAATCTCTGTTATTGTACCTTATTATAATAGTGGAGAATATATTGAACAAACCATTGTATGTATTTTAAATCAGACTTTTCCTTATTACGAGATTTTAATAATAGATGATGGTTCAACTAATCAAAAATCTTTAGATAAATTAGAAGAAATACAAAAATTAGATAAAAGAATCAAAGTATCTCATAAGAAAAATGAAGGATTAGCGACAACCAGGGATTTTGGAGCTGGAAAATCGGCAGAAACCTGTAAGTATTTAATGTTTTTAGATGATGACGATTTAATCGAACCTACTTTTTTGGAATGTGCCTATTGGACCCTAGAAACTAACAAAGACGCAAGTTGGGCCTATTCGGATTCCGTTGGATTTGGAACGGTACAATATACTTGGAATAAATACTTTAATTCCGAAAAACTAAAAAAGGAAAATGAATTAATTTCAGAAGCATTAGTAAGAAAAAGTGATTTTTATCTAGTAAATGGTTATGACTTAAAAGAAAAAGGAGTTAATGAAGATTGGAACTTTTGGCTAAAATTAATAGCAAAAGGAAAATTTCCTGTACATATGAGTTTTTATGGACAATGGTATCGAAGAAAAGAAACAGGAGAACTAAAAAAATCAATTGATAATCGAAAGAAGAGCTTAGAAATTATCAATCAAACAGCCAATCAAATAACCAAAGAAGTAAAGGCGATACAATATCCTAACTATCAATATCATTATGATTTACTACCAGACTCGGTAGAGGGAATGGTTGTACCAGAACTAAAAAAGAAAGAAGAAGACAAGATAAATCTATTATTTATGGTGCCATGGCTAATTACTGGTGGAGCTGACTTATTTAATTTGGATTTAGTAAAAAGGTTAAACCAAGAAAAGTATACAATTACAGTTATTACAACCGAAGCCAATCAAAATGTATTAAGACAATATTTTGAAGAAAATGAAAATGCCAAAGTCTATGACTTAACTTCTTTTTTAGATCACAAATATTGGATTGCATTTATCAATTATATTATACAAAAAGAAAACATAAATGTTATTCTGAATTCCAATAGCAAATTTGGTTATTCCATTTTGCCATATTTAAAAGGAAAATACCCACAAATTCCAATTATGGATTATGTGCATATGGAAGAGTGGTATAATCGAAAGGGAGGATATTCTAGATATTCTGCTATGTATGGTTCTGTCTTAGATAAAACCTTAGTATGTAATGAAAATAGTAGAAAAATATTAATCCATCATTTTGGAAGAAAGCAAGACGAAGTAAAAACTGTGTACATTGGAGTAGATGAGAAAAAATTCAATCCAGATAATTATAACGAAAAGGAACTAAAACAAAAATATTTGGGAGGCCCAACGAATAAAAAAATAATATCTTTCATTTGTAGAATCTCAGAACAAAAACGTCCTATGTTACTATTAAAAGTAATAGAACAATTGAAAAAGAAAAGACAAGATTTTAAAGTTTTAGTAGTAGGAGATGGCAACTTACTAGGCAGAATGAAGGAAGAAACAAAAAAATTAGGTTTAGCAGAAGATATCATTTTCTTAGGAAAAATTCAAAATACAGCTGAAATTTATAAGATAAGTGATGTAACTATAAATTGTTCTTTAAAAGAAGGATTAGCTTTAACAGCTTATGAATCTTTGAGTATGAATGTTCCAGTTGTTTCAAGTGATGTAGGGGGACAAAAAGAATTGATTACAGAAGATGTGGGGGCTATTATAGAATTGATGCAAGGCGAAGAAGAAATTTATCTAGAAACCTATAAAGAACAAGAAATAAACAATTATGTAGAAGCAGTTGATAAGATATTAAACAATTTAAATACTTACAAACAAAATGGTAGAAAAAGAATCTGTGAACATTTTACGATTGATAAGATGGTAGAAAATATGAGCCATATTTTAGAGGAGGTAAAACAAAATCCAAATTCAGAGAAGATAGAGAATGGACAAGGCTTATCTACTAATTTAGATATTAGTAAGGAATTAGTTACGGCTAATTTGAAAAGTGATGAAGTGGAGTATGCTTGGGAATGTATGGAATATGAGAGGAAGGTATATGGAAGGGCTTTTTCAACTACTGGTATGAATTATAAAAAGGAATTGCTAAAAGAGAAGTTATGGAATATACCAATGTGGCGAATGGCTATTAAGGTGTATCATAAGTTAAGAGGATAAAACAACAGAAAGGAAACGAAGTGAGAATGAAAAGAGGAAATATAATAAATGCAATTGAAAAACATAGAACATTATTAAGTATTATATTAGCCATGTTAATAGCTTTAGGATTAAAATTAGAATTTATTCAAGAAGGAAATTTCTTAGGGTATACAGCTAGAGCTAATGATATGATTTATTTATTATTTTCAATTGGAATTGGTGTATTTATCTATTACACTACTAAAATCAAAGAAAAAAGGTTATGGATTATATCTATTTTAGTAGGTATTATCTTTGCGATTTGTTATTATTTAGGTGACATTCAAAATGATTATATTCACACTTATGTGCCAACCAGCAAGAAATTTATGATATATTCGTTCATTAAATTGATAACATATTTTATAGTATTTACTAATGGTGTAGTAATGCTATTTCATAAACTTCCAGCTATTGCAAAGAAATTTGAAGGGAAAAAGCAATGGTCATTTTTTACCAATAATAAAAAATCATTCTGGATTGTGGCAGGGATTTTCTTTGTGTCCTATTTACCATTTTTCTTATATTATTTTCCTGGAAATGTGAATACAGACAATATAGGAAGCTTATATCAAATAACAGGATTAAAGCCATATTTTAATTTTCAACCATTAATTTATACATTTATATTTGGTGGAGTTTGGAATTTAGGAAAAGCAATATTTGGAAGTTCAACAGGAGGAATAGCGGTATATACTGTTTTCCAAATGATTTGTACAAGCCTTGTATTTTCAACTATTTTATATTATATGGCAAAAAGAAAAGTATCTATTAAATGGAGAATGGTAACATTTCTATTCTTATTGTTAAATCCATTAAATGGATGGTTTGCTGTAAGAGCTGAAAAAGGGATGTTATTTCACTTAAGTCTTATATTAGTAATAATAGGAATAATAGATATTGTACATGAAAAAGAGAAGTTTTTTGAAAAAATTTGGAAACCTATACTATTAGCAATGATTACTATTTTGATGATATTAATTAGAAATAATGGAATTTATGCTTTATTACTAACTTTACCATTTTTAGTATTAGCTTGCAAAAAGATATGGAAAAAAGTTGTGGTACTATTCGGAGTAATGCTTGCAATTGTACTTACGATACAAGGGCCAATTTTCAAAATGGCAAAAGTAGGCTATTCTAGCCCAGGAGAAGTTTTATCAATTCCAATGCAACAATTTGCAAGAATTACAAAGTATTCATCTGACAGACTTTCTGACGAAGACAGACAAGTGATACAAAGGTATTTTCCAGTAGACAGTAGTAAGTTAGCAGATGACTATGTTCCTTGGAAATCAGATAGTACTAAGGCTAATTTTAAACAAGAGGAATTTATAGAAGATAAAACAACATTTATCCTACAATATTTTAAAATGGCATTAAAATTCCCAGTGCAAACGGTATCTTCTTTAGTATTCAATACAGGAATTAATTATAGTCCTAATTTTAATGGATGGAGCATGATAAGAAATTATGGAACAGAAACAGAAGATGGTTATATAACTGTTAGTAAAGGGGACAAAGAAGCTTTTGATAAATTCATAAAAAACGATTATATTGAGAAAAAGGTACTAGCGAATTTTAGTTTCTTAAATATAATAAATGAAGAATTAGTAAAAGGAACAATACCAGTTGTATCTAATTTATTTGGTAATATAGGATTCTATTTCTGGATTCTAATTTTATGTTTTGCTTATTGTATTTACAAAAAGCAATATGAAAATATGGTAATGATGTTACCAATATTAGGACTATGGGTAACTACCATAGCAGCACCAATGGTGGATTTAAGATATATTTATCCTATGTTTTTAACAGCACCATTATTTATAGGGATTATAATACAAGATAATAATAAAGTTAATCATGAATGTTGAGAAATATTAACATTAATTGGAATTAAATAGAAAAAGAATCACTTCTCTATTAGCTATTAGAGAAGCGATTTTTTTATTCTATTTTAATGGTACCACACTGGGTGGTCCATTGCTTTTGATATAAAAAATAAGAGTGGTTGCAATGAACCACCCATAAAGTCTTCTTTTATGCAGGTACTAATATCAAAGATATTGCACTGCCAAGTTATAACTTTATTATAATATATGATATGCACATTTGTCAAATGCTATACAAATTATTTTATAAAAAGTTCTTTGATTTTTGAGTCAATTAAATCTAATGTATTATTTGAAACCCTTAAATTAGCAAGAATATCAGAAGAATTTTTTGGATCATATATTCTTTGTTTACTAATTGTAGTAATTTGAGATACTAGAGCAATACTTCCTTTTTTCATTTTTGAAATTTCTTTTTCTACCTTTTTCATATATTTAAAATCGAGATTAAATTTTTTTACTTTTTCAGCTGGTAATTTCCATATATCCTCATATTCTGTAGAAAATTTTTGAGACATATTGTCACATATTTTTTTAAAATTTAAGTAAATTTCATTTCCTAAATTAAGAGAAGTACTATTATATTTCTTATTTTCTTTTATAGAAGTTAAAGGAATTACTGTTAAAGTACCAGACGATAGTGCATGCAATGCTTCTTTAAAAATTTTGTCGGAATTTTAATTATATGACAACATAATTAGCATAATTTGTAATTGACTTATAAATAGTGTTATGATAAGATTAGTTCAGATAATGATATAGGAGGAAAGTAATGAAAAAATTAGTATCAGTTATCATAATTATAGCAATTACAATCCAATTATGTATTCCTTATTATTCCTACGCTGAATCAGAAATAAAAGAAGTAAAAGATTTAATAGAAAACGAAGAAAAAATCACAAATAGAGTAGAAACAGAGAATGGAAAAAATGACAAAGGCGAAGAGGAAAAAAATAAGGAAGATAAAATAGAGATAGAACAAGAAATAGAAAGCGATAGAATAGAAGAAAACAAAGCAGAACAGAAAGAAGAAATTAAAGAAGAAAGCAATCCTATACAAAGTGGAGAAGAAGTACAAAATATAGAAACAGTAGAGGAAAATATTGAAGATACAAATTTAGAAGAAGAAATAGAAGATAACAACACAAAAGAAAAGGTAAAATTAGAAGAAGGAATTTATAAAATCGTATTAGCAACAGCACCAAATCAAAGTTTAACCGTAGATGGAGGAAGAACGAGCGATGGTACCAATATTCATATTTGGGAATATATAGGAGCCAATCAACAAAAATTCCAAATAAAATACGATGAAGAAGGCTATTGCGAAATCATTCCAATTCATTCAGGTAAAAGGTTAGATGTAGTAGGCTGGGGAAATGAAGCGAACGTAGACCAATGGTCAGCAAATGGTGGAAACGACAATCAAAAGTGGACGATTCAAAAAAGTGAAAAAGGAAATTATCATATTATATCTAAAAGACAAAACTTATATTTAGATGCTTACCAATCAAGAACAAGCAATGGAACCAATATACAAGTATATGAAGCAAGTGGAGGAAATGGACAAGAATTTAAACTAGAAAAAATAGGAAACAAAGAAGATGCCCCACAAAAAACAGTAGAAGAAGGAACCTATAAAATCGTAATGGCAACTAATGTTAATCAAAGTCTTACCGTAGATGGCGGAAGAACTAATGACGGAGCGAATGTTCATCTTTGGGAATATGTAAATGCTTTTCAACAACAATTCAATTTAGTATATGATGGAAATGGCTATTATGAAATTATAGCAGTCAATTCAGGAAAAAGACTAGATGTGGTAGGTTGGGGAAACGAAGCGAATGTAGACCAATGGGAAAATAATGGTGGAGTTAATAACCAAAAATGGCAAATCAAAAAAAGTAAAGCTGGAAACTACCATATCATATCACAACGAGATAATAGATATTTAGATGCTTATCAATCCAAAATAATGAATGGAACCAATATACAAGTATATGAAGCAAGTGGAGGAAAGGGACAAGAATTTAGAATAGAAAAAATAGACACTAAAAGCGAAAGAGCAGTAGAAAACGGAAAATACAAAATATCACCCAAAACCAATACCAATATTGTTGTAGAAGCTTCAGCAAGCAATTGGGATAACAATGGAAGAATTCAAATATGGCAAAATTATAATGTTTCTGCACAGAAATTGAAATTGGAATATGTGGATGGTTATTATAAAATTTCACTAGAGCATAGTGGGAAATATTTAACCGTAAGAGATAACCAGTTAGTAAGTGGAGCAGAAATTGTGCAAAATGAATGGTATGATGGGGACAACCAAAAGTGGATGATTCGAGAAAAAACACCAAAGGCTTGGGAAATATCTTTAGTAAGTCATCCAGAATTATCCATAACCATAGAAGGAAACATTCAAAATGGTTCCAAACTAATATTGCATCCAACTAATCATACAGCAAACCAAACATTTTATATCGAATCAATAGCGAAATATATAGTAGTTGTAAACGCAGGTCATGGAGGTAGCGAAACAGGTTGTGCACATGGATGGGAAACAATAGAAAAAAATGTAACCCTACAAATAGCTAGAAGAATAAGAGAGAGATTATCTGTTTATCCACAAATACAAGTAATCTTAACACGCGATGGCGATTACGATATGGACATCAACACCAGATCAATGATGGCTTGGAATAGTAGAGCAGACCTATATGTAAGCTTACATATCAATGATGAGGCTTCCCATACAGCAACTGGTTCAGAAGTATTTGTACCTTGGTATGAAGGACCAAAACATTACAATAGTAACATGAGCTATTTAGCAAGACTAATTCAAGATAATTTATCTTATATTGGAATCAGAGCCAATCGATATGGAGGAACTGTAAAGAAGAATATAGATTGGGAACCTAGATATCAATATTTAGTAAATGGACAAGTAGAAAGAGCAGACTATTATCAAGACATTCGTGATGCAATGAAAGGAGACAGAGAAGGAAGAGGAACAGACTTGAGTTTAGGCATGGGAATTCCAACTGTTTTAGTAGAACATTGTTATATGAATAGTTCAGACTATAATTTTTTAAATGCTTCTTGGAAAATAGACCAAATAGGAGATGCTGATGCAAATGCCATCATTCGATATTTTGGACTTTAAAATTTAAATAGTAAGTATAATGGGAGAGATTTATGAAAAAAATAATAGCAATTATAGGTATTATATTATTAATAGAACTTCAGCTATTTTTTCCTTATTATTCCTATGCAGAGGAACAAAATGTAATTATCAAAGATGAAAATATAATAGTTAACAAAGAAAACTTAGACAGTGAAGTAAATATAGAACAAGAAGAAAAGCAAGAATTTGAGGAAGAAAAAGAGGAAGAGGTAAAAAATAGTGAAAAAAACGAAATAGAAGAAGTGGTAATTAATTCAGTAGAAAACGACAGGAAAAAAAGCCGTACCATCGAAGAGAATGTAAAACTAGAAGAAGGAATATATAAAATTGTAATGGCAACTAATGTAAGACAAAGCTTAACTGTAGATGGTGGTAGAACAAATGATGGTGCCAATGTTCATCTATGGGAATATCAAGGAGCTAATCAGCAAAAATTTGAAATAAAATATGATGCAGAAGGTTATTGTGAAATCATTCCAATTCATTCAGGAAAAAGACTAGATGTGGTAGGCTGGGGAAATGAAGCCAATGTGGATCAATGGTCAGAAAATGGTGGAAACAATAATCAAAAATGGGTTATAAAAAAGAGCAAAAGAGGAAACTATAATATTGTATCCAAAAGAGAAAATCGCTATTTAGATGCCTATCAATCCAAAATACAAAATGGAACGAATATACAAGTGTATGAAGCAAGTGGAGGAAATGGACAAGAATTTAAGTTAGAAAAAATAGCAGACAAAGAAGAAATCCCTTCCAAAACAGTAGAAGAAGGAACATATAAAATTGTAATGGCAACCAATACCAACCAAAGTTTAACCGTAGATGGTGGAAGAATGAATAATGGAGCCAATGTTCATCTTTGGGAATATCTAGACACGATGCAACAACAATTTAATTTAGTATATGATGGAAAAGGTTACTATGAAATTATACCAATCCATTCAGGAAAAAGATTAGATGTAGTAGGTTGGGGAAACGAAGCGAATGTAGAACAATGGAGTAACAATGGTGGTGGAGACAATCAGAAATGGCAAATTAAAAAAAGTAAAGCAGGAAATTATAACATCATATCAAAAAGAGAAAACCGTTATTTAGATGTATACCAATCTAAAATAGTAAATGGAACCAATGTAGAAGTATATGAAGCAAGTGGAGGAAATGGACAAGAGTTTCAATTGAAAAAAATAGAAAGTAAAAGCGAAAAGACAGTACAAGAAAAAGATTACAAAATAACACCACAAGTAAATAACAATCTTGTAATAGAAGCGTCTGGAAGCAATTACGATAACGATGGAAGAATTCAAATCTGGCAAGACTATGATGTACCAGCTCAAAAACTTTCAATTGAATATATAGATGGTTATTATAGAATAGCTTTGAAACATAGCGGAAAATATTTAACCGTAAAAAATAGGAAGATAGAAAGAGGTTCAGAAGTTATACAATACGAATGGAATTGGCGGAGATAATCAAAAATGGATCATACGAGAAAACCAAGATGGAAGTATAGGAATTCTGCCTTTATCCAATCCGAATTTAACGATTACAATAAGAGGCTCGATCGATAATGGTTCTATACTAGAATTAAACCAAAATGAAAAAACAATAAATCAAAGATTTGCTTTAAAAGAATCTTTTAATAAATATATAGAAGTAGGAACTTATGGATGGACTGGATTAAAAGTAAAAGGAAATGGTAATGGAGGAGAATATTTACCTTTTTATCGAATTGGAAAGGGAAACAAAAAACTTTTTCTTAATTTTTCAATTCATGGATTTGAGGATTCCTACAATTACGATGGAGCAGAACTGACCTATATAGCAGACGAATTTTTTAATTATCTAAAACAAAATATAACAGAAGATTTAGTGAATAAATGGACTATTTATGTATTGCCAGTATCCAATCCAGACGGACAACATAATGGATGGACCAACAATGGACCAGGGCGTACTACGTTATATAGTTGGGCACCAGGAAATAAAGGAATCGATATGAATCGCTGTTTTTCCGTAAATTATAAATCTAACACAAAAGACAGCAGAAATTACAATGGAACACAGCCATTTCAAGCTTTCGAAGCAGAAAATTTGAGAGATTTTATTTTAAATCATACAGGAACACAAAATATTGTATTAGACATACATGGATGGCTAAATGAAACGATAGGGGATAATGGAATTGGTTGGTATTATAGAAATCAATTTGGAATTTCCAATCATATAGGAACTTATGGTAGTGGTTATTTAATACAATGGGCAAGAAGTATTCCTAATACAAGGTCTATGTTATTAGAACTACCAGAAGTAAAAAATCATACTGAAATAATACAAAGAAATTATGCCAATAAATTTATCAATGCAACGATGCAACTGTTAAGAGACTTTTAAGAAGAAAGAGGAGTAGAAATGAAAGTACTAATTATAATTCCAGCTTATAATGAGGAATTAAATATTGTTAAAACAGTAGAAGATGTGAAAACAAATACGAAATATGATTATGTCATTATCAATGATGGATCAAAAGATAAAACAAAAGAAATTTGTGAAAAGAATCATTTTAATCTTGTATCACTACCAATTAATTATGGACTAACAAGTGCGGTACAAGTTGGAATGAAATATGCACTAAGAAACAACTATGAGATTGCAATACAATTTGATGGAGATGGACAGCATCAAGCAAAAGAATTAAGTAAATTAGTAAAAGAAATAGAAAATGGAGAAGATATTGCAATTGGCTCTAGATTTGTAACAGAATCAAAACCTAGAAGCATTAGAATGTTAGGAAGTAATTTGATAACAGGTATAATCAGATTAACAACTAATAAAACAATAAAAGATCCAACCTCTGGTATGAGAGCTTATAACCAAGATACCATAGAAGAATTGGTATCAAATTCTGGGCTTTCACCAGAACCAGATACGCTGGTATATATGTTAAAAAAGAAGAAAAAGATAAAAGAAGTACAAGTAGAAATGAAAGAGAGAGAATTTGGAGAAAGTTATTTAAAACCATTAAAAGCAATGAAATATATGATTAGTATGTTTTGCTCCATCCTCTTTATTCGATCATTTACTAAGAAAAAATAAGGAGGATAAAAATGTCAGTTACATTAAGAATTATATTAATTATCAGTTCAATTTTATCTTTTGTACTATGTGTAAGAAAGATAAAAAAATCAGAATTAAAAATTGAAAATTCAATCATTTGGCTATTAGGAAGTATGCTACTAATTTTAATGAGTATATTTTCTAAAGCTGTTACTTGGATTTCAACACAATTGGGATTCGAAGCACCAGTTAATTTTGTATGGATGTGTGCCATAGGATTTTTATTGATAGAATTGTTTTTAGATAATATAAGAATTTCTAATTTAAATGAAAAAATTAAAAACTTAAATCATTACATAGCATTAAAAGAAAATGAAGAAAAGAAGGGAAATAAATAAAATGAAAATAGTAAGTATTATTATCTACCTACTTTGTTCTGTAGGAGGACTAATTTTAGTAAAATCAGAAGCAAATGCAACAACTCTTGCCATGCAAAATGGAGTTTTTAATGTATCAATGGGAATAAAAGCTATTATAGGGTTTATATTATATATAGGAAGTTTTTTGATTTATACATTTTATATTATAAAACAATTTGATTTGAGTTATATTTTTCCAATTGTTACAGGAATTACACAAATATTAGTCATTTTAGCAAGTGTATTTATATTGAAAGAATCCATTAATATATATGGTGTAATAGGAATATTTACCATTATTGTTGGAATTACATTGTTAAACATAAAATAATTCATAAATAAAGTTAGGAGGAAAGCATGAAAAAATTATTATCGATTATAACAATCATGTTACTGCTAGGACAATTAAGTGTGCCTTTCTATTCATATGCACAATCAGAAGGGATGAATGAACAAGAGATAATAGACCAAGAAGACTCAACTGAAGAGGAAATAGAGTCAGAACCAGAAGACAATGAAACACCAGAAACAGAAGAAAACGAGGAAGAAAAAATAGAAAGCGAGCCAGATAACACAATTATAGATAATGAAGAAGACATAGAGGAAGAAGAAATTAAACAAGAAGAAAATACAATACAAGTAGAAGAAGCACCAGATAAAGTTCAGAAAAAGGCACAAAAGGTTCAGATAGAAGAAGGAATTTACAAAATTGTAATGGCAACTAATAACAAGCAAAGTCTAACAGTAGATGGTGGTAGAACCAATGACGGTGCCAATGTGCATCTTTGGGAATATCAAGGGGCAAAACAACAAAAATTTGAAATAAAATATGACAAAGAAGGGTATTGTGAAATCATTCCTATTCATTCAGAGAAAAGATTAGATGTAGTAGGCTGGGGGAATGAAGCCAATGTAGACCAATGGAGCAACAATGGGGGGAATGATAATCAAAAGTGGACGATTCAAAAGAGTGAAAGAGGAAATTATCACATTGTATCCAAAAGACAAAATTTATATTTAGATGCCTATCAATCCAAAATAGTAAATGGAACAAATATCCAAGTGTATGAAGCAAGTGGAGGAAATGGACAAGAATTTAAGTTAGAAAAAATAGGGGACAAAGAAGATATCCCTTCCAAAACAGTAGAAGAAGGAACCTATAAAATTGTAATGGCAACGGATAATAAGCAAAGTTTAACAGTAGATGGAGGAAGGACCAATAATGGGGCCAATGTTCATCTTTGGGAATACCTAGACACTATGCAACAACAATTCAATTTAGTATATGACGGAAATGGTTACTATGAAATTATACCAGTTAACTCAGGAAAAAGATTAGATGTTGTAGGATGGGGAAATGAAGCCAATGTAGACCAATGGAGTAATAATGGTGGAGGAGACAACCAAAAATGGCAAATTAAGAAAAGCAAAGCAGGAAACTATAATATTATATCTAAAAGAGAAAATCGATATTTGGATGCCTATCAATCAAAAACAACAAATGGTAACAATATACAAGTATATGAACAAAGTGGAGGAAATGGACAAGAGTTTCGATTGGAAAAAATACAAAATAAAAGTGAAAAAACAATTGAAGAAAGAGCTTATAAAATAGCACCACAAGTAAATCACAATATTGTAGTAGAAGCATCTGGAAGTAATTATGATAACGATGGAAAAATACAAATTTGGAAAGACTACAATGTAAAAGCACAAAAAATAAAGCTAGAATATGAAAACGGCTATTATAAAATAGCATTAGGACACAGCAAAAAATATTTAACAGTAAAGTATAGAAACATTGCAAGAGGAACAGAAATTGTACAATATGAATGGAATGGCGGAGACAATCAAAAATGGATTGTAAGAGACAATGGAGATGGAAGTGTAGGAATTTTACCGTTAGCCAACCAAAATTTAACCATTACAATACGAGGTATGGTAGACAATGGCTCTATACTAGAATTAAACCAAAATGAAAAAACGGTAAATCAAAGATTTAGTTTTATAAAAACAAATTTAGGAGTGGAAATTGATGTTAATAAATATCCAGGAGTTGGAGAAGCAATTGATAAACTAGTAGAAAAACATCCGAATTGGCAATTTGAAATTTTGTATACAGGACTAGATTTTCATACCGCTGTTCAATCAGAATATGAATATGCCAATAAGCAAGGAAATTTAGTATATACTCCTACGTACAATGGAGCATGGATTGCACCAGATCCTTATGTAAGTTATCCTTGGGCATCAGCTTCTTATCAAGGAATTGCATATTTTATGGATACACGAAACTTTTTAAATGAAGTAGATACGTTCCAATTTGTAGATTTAGGAAATTATGCAAGTAGTGGAGCAACCCTAGGAGCCATTCAGTATCAAGTAAATGGAACATTCTTACAAAATCATGCACAAGATGTAAAAAGGGCATGTGAAAATACTAATATCAATCCTTATTATATTATTGCAAGATTATTCCAAGAACAAGGAAAAAATGGCTCTGATACCATAAATATGGATGGTGGAGATGGAAAGAGATATTTTAATCCATTTAATATAGGAGCACAAGTTGGAAATGATGTAGCAACTGCATTAGAATGGGCTAAAAAAGAAGGTTGGGACACTATGCAAAAAGGATTAGAAGGTGGAATAAGAATCATTAAGAAAAATTATATTGATATTCATCAAAACACTTTATATTTAAATAAATTTGATGTGAATCCAGCAAGTGGAGGAGGATTTTACAACCATCAATATATGCAAAACTTATCTGCTGCCTATAGTGAAGCACGTATTTTTAGAAAATCTTATGAAAATACAGGAACACTGGATAATGAAATTAAATTTATCGTACCTGTTTATGAAAATATGCCAACATCGCCTTGTACACAACCATCAGGAGAAAAGGAAGGAACTTTTAATGTAAAAATAATTGGTGCAGAAGGAGGATTAGCTTTACGTACAGGACCTTCTACATCAGCTAATTTAATGTATAGACTATCCAATGGAACCATACTTCTTTCTATAGAAAGGACTGATGGATGGCATAAAGTAATAGCACCAAATGGTGATATCGGATATTGCTTTGGTGGATATTTACAAGAAGTATAAAGAACAAAAACGAAAGAAAATAAATAGAAAGGAAAAATGGTAAAGGAAAGAAAAAAGAATTTACCATTTTTTCAATTTCTATAGTATCCTATATTGTTATGCAAAGAAAGGAAGGAAAAGAAATGAAAAAAACAATAAAATTAATAATCATGAATGTGATTTTTGTATGGGCAATGGGAGGTTGTCAATTTGCTTATGAAAGTGATAGACTTGTAGACATTCCTGTACCGCCTAATAGTTCAGGATATGCAGACTTTACTTCAGAAGAAGGAGAAGAACAAGCAAAACAATATGAACAAAATAAAGTAGAAAATCAAGAAAAAAATATAACTGAGAATTATATTGGAAAAGAGGATAAACAGTCAAAAACAATAAATAAAAATTTAGTGATAATTGTTGTAATTATTATAATAGTTGGAGCTGGTGTAGGAATTAATAAAATCTATCATAAAAAATCTAAAAAAAGTTGAATCATAAAATAAAAAATGGTATTATAGAAAAGAAGATAGGAGAAAGAAATATGAGAAAACGTTATTGTGTAATAATAACACTAATTGTAATAAGCATAATAGCAACTACCATTTTTATAATTACTAGAAAACCTAAACAAGAAGAGGTAAATAACGAAAATATAACACAAAGTTCAAAGAGCTCTAATTATGATAATACAGAAGAAATAGAAACAATAAAAAACGAATTAAATGCAACTGCTAATACAGATATATATCAAGTAGAAGAAGAACCAGGCGGTAGAAAAATTCTTCAAGTAAAGCCAGAGGTTCAATTTGAAGTTGACTTAGCAGGAATTATTAAAAATGCAAAGCCAGAGGAAAAAGAACTACAACCATTTTCAGAGAAAGTACCAAAAGCAAATGGTGTATGGATTTCAAATCAATCAAGGAATAACTTTTTACAATTATTAAATAAAAACGGAATAAAAAATTTTAGTATAACAGAAGAGGGATATTTACAAAGTAATGAAGCTGATAATAATGTGATAGTAAGGAATTTACAAAATATGATAAATTCAAATAAATTATATATCATTAATATGACAGGAATTGCTTATGAAAGAGATTATATTTCAGGAGAAATTGTAGAATATCCATTTGAAGATATGGATCCATTTCAGATAATAGAGCCATATCAAAAAGGTGATAAGATAATACTTGAAGTAACAAGCAATAAAAAGCAAAAATTAAGTGACAAAGAAATTTTAGAAACAATAGTTCAATATTAAAAATAAATAAAAAAGGATGGATGAATTTATGAATAATATTAAGATATTTGCTTGTCCAACGGCAGAAGAATTTACTAAGGAAATATGTGATTGTTTAGGAATTGAAATGGGAAAAATTAATCATCAAAAATTTTCTAATGACAATAATTTTGTACAAGTGCTAGAAACTGTTAGACAAAAAGACGTTTATGTAGTACAAACTTGTCAACCACCAGTAAATGAAAGAATTATGGAATTATTAATTACAATTGATGCTATTAAAAGAGCATCTGCTAAAAATATTAATGTAGTAATTCCTTATTTTCCATATTCAAGGTCAGATAAAAAAGACCAACCGCGTATACCAATTACTGCTAAATTAATGGCTCAGCTATTAGAAGCAGCTGGGGCAACAAGGGTAATTACTTGTGATTTGCACAATCCAGCTATACAAGCTTATTTTAATATTAATTGTGATAGATTAACAGCCGAATATTTATTAGAAGAATACTTTAAAGAAAAGAATTTAGAAGACATGGTAATTGTAGCGACAGATGCTGGAAGTTCAAAAAAAGCCTATAAATATTCAGAATTTTTTAACTGTCCAATTGCTTTAGTAGATAAAAGAAGAGATGCAAATGATGATAGGGCAATTGCAGGAACTATTATAGGAGATGTAAAAGATAAAAATGCTATTATATTTGATGATGAAATAGCAACGGCTGGTTCTATGATGGAAACAGTAAGAGTATTACAAAAATTTGGTGCTAAAAATATTTATGCAGGTGGTACTCATGGGATTTTATCAGGTCCAGCAATTGAGAGAATTAAAAATTCTGGAATTAAAGAAATGGTAGTAACTAATACAGTACCTGTTCCAGAAAAAAAAAGAATTAATAATTTAACAGTATTGTCAATAGCCCCACTGTTTGCAGAAACAATTCAACGTATTAATGAGGAAAGACCATTAGGGGAGCTATTTGATATATAAGTTTATAAATACTACAAAAAGGAAGATAAAAATGAAAAAAATTAGTATTATTATACCAACATATAATGAAGAAGAAGTTATAAAGATTTCTTATTTAAGGGTAAAAAAGGTATTGGAAGAATTAGATTCATATGATTACGAAATTATATTTATTGATGATGGCTCAAAAGATAAAACATTAAATATTCTAAATGAAATAGCAAAAGAAAATCGAAAAGTAAAAGTTATATCGTTTGCAAGAAATTTTGGACACCAAGCTGCAGTAACAGCAGGAATAAAGTATATAACAGGAGATGCCATTGTAATTATAGATGCAGACCTTCAAGATCCTCCGGAGTTAATACCAGAGATGATACAATTATGGGAACAAGGGAATGAAGTTATATATGGAAAAAGAAAAACAAGAAAAGGTGAATCAGCTTTTAAATTGTTAAGTGCGAAAATGTTTTATAAAACATTAAATGCACTTTCTGATGTAGAGATTCCAAAAGATACAGGGGATTTTAGACTAGTAGATAGAAAAGTAGTAGAGATAATAAATCAAATGCCAGAACATAATAAGTTTTTAAGAGGTCTATTTAGTTGGGTTGGATTTAAGCAATATGCATATGAATATGAAAGAAAAGAAAGAGTTGCAGGAAAAACAAAATATCCGTTTAAAAAAATGTGGAAATTAGCAACAGATGGAATAATTAGTTTTTCAACTAAGCCATTAAAACTAGTAGGAGGACTTGGAATTATAACTATAATAATATCAATATTAATATTAATATATTCCTTGATTTCATATGTTTTCAAATTAAATGACTTGACACCAGGATGGACTTCAATAATGGTTGCAATTACATTATTTAGTGGGGTGCAACTTCTATCAATATGGATAATTTCAGAATATATATCAAGAATATATGATGAAACAAGAAATAGACCACAATATATAATTGACAAAACAATAAATATTTAGAGGATGAGATAAAAATGCAAAAAATAGCTGTATTAATACCATGTTATAATGAAGAATATACAATAGAAAAGGTAGTAAATGATTTTAAAAAAGAATTACCAAAAGCAAATATATATGTCTATGATAATAATTCAAAAGATAAAACAATAGAAAAAGCAAAAAAAGCAGGAGCAATAGTAAGAAGTGAAAGTAGACAGGGAAAAGGTAACGTTATAAGAACATTGTTTAATGAAATAGAGGCAGATATTTATGTTATGGTAGATGGAGATGATACATATCCAGCAGAATATGTACATCAACTGATAGAACCTATAATAGAAAATCAAGCAGATATGACTGTTGGAGACAGATTATCTAATGGAACTTATCAGCAAAAAAACAAGAGACACTTTCATAATTTTGGAAATAAATTAGTAAGAAAATCTATTAATACATTGTTTAATAGCAAACTTAGGGATATTATGACAGGATATAGAGCATTTAATAAGAGATTTGTAAAAAATATGCCAGTTATGAGTGCTAATTTTGAATTAGAAACAGAAATGACATTATTTGCTTTAGACAAAAAATATAGAATAAAAGAAATACCAATTGAATTTAGAGAAAGGCCAGAAGGAAGTAAATCTAAGGTTAATACATTTACAGATGGAATGAAAGTAATAAAAACAATTATTAAGATGTTTAAAGACTATAGGCCGCTAAAATTTTTCTCTATAATATTTATAATATTATTTAGTATTGGTATATTAGTGGGAATACCAGTAATAATTGAATTTTATAAGACAGGATATATAACCAAAATGCCTTCAGCTATTTTAGCAACAGGTATTATAACATTATCTGTAATTAGTGAGCAATGTGGATTGATTTTACACACAATTGTAAAATTAGATAAACAAAACTATGAATTAAATTTGTTAAGATATAAACAAATAGAGGAATTAAAGAATAAAAATATATAAAATATAAAACTAGGTAAACCTAGTTTTAATTTATTCTTGTAAAATCCCATAAAATATAGTATAATAGCAAAGAAGAAAAGGAGAATGGTACATATGGATAAAAAAAGAATATTAACAGGAGATAGACCAACTCGGAAGATTACATATAGGACATTATTTTGGATCATTAAAAAAGAGAGTAGAATTACAAGAAAACGAAGAATATGACCCATATATATTAATAGCTGATGTTCAAGCTTTAACAGACAATTTTAATAATCCAGAAAAAGTAAGAAAAAATGTAAAAGAAGTAGCAATCGACTATCTATCAGTTGGAATAGACCCTAAAAAGACGACAATATATATACAATCAATGATACCAGAAGTAGCAGAATTAACAGTATTTTATTCAAATTTAGTAACAATAGCTAGACTTCAAAGAAATCCAACAGTAAAAACAGAAATCGCACAAAAAAAAGAACTATTTGGTGAAAGTGTAACATATGGATTTTTGGGATATCCAGTAAGTCAAGCAGCAGATATAACAGCATTTGAAGGGGCATTAATTCCTGTTGGAGAAGACCAATTACCATTAATTGAACAATGTAGAGAAATTGTAAGAAAATTTAATACCATATATGGAGAAGTACTAACTGAACCAGAAGCAGTATTATCTAGTGGTAAAAGAATAAAAGGACTAGATGGAAATGAGAAAATGGGAAAATCCCTAGGAAATGCAATTTATTTATCAGATAGTGAAGAAGAAATAACTAAAAAAGTAATGAGTGCAGTAACAGACCCGAATAGAATAAAAAAAGATGATTTAGGAAATCCTGATATATGTATGGTAGCCTATTACCATAATTTATTTAGTACAAAAGAAGAAGTAAAAACAGTATGTGAAGAATGCAAAGCAGGAAAACGAGGATGTGTTGCATGTAAAAAACAACTAGCAAAAAACATAATAGAAGAATTAAGACCAATCAGAGAAAAAAGAGAATATTATGAAGCACATCCAGAAGAAGTAGATAAGATATTAATTGAAGGAACTCAAAAAGCACAAAAAGTAGCAAAAGAAACAATGAAAAAAGTAAAAAAAGCAATGAAATTAGACTATTTTGAATGATGATTTTAGGGACGGAGGAAAAAATCATTGTTTAGTGAACAGGAGGACAGTATCTACGTCCTTATTCCGAAAAAATAAAAGCTTGAAATTAACATAAAAAAATGATATAATTTAAACGTTAATTTTATCAAGCAAAGAGCTTGGATATAAATTAAATATCAGTAAAGGTCAGTACTGATATATAACTCTATAAAGATAATTCTTATAAGGAGGATTTTGTTTATGCTTGGAAAGATAGTACAATTGCGGGGAGTTCCATTAGAGGATGGATTTAAAGTAGAGTATGGTATCGATGCTCATAGTGATGGTACAATAAATTTGAAGTTTGCTAAACTAATGTCAATAACCACTGATTTGGATGTTGATGTCCAACATCTTACGTACACCTATGGACAAAATATAAAAGATGAAGCAGATGGGTTTAAGGATATTCTTATCCATAATTTTAACGTCCATAAAAATGATGTTGAAGAATATCTTTTGGTTATTATTCCATATTCAGCATCAATAGAAACTACTGCTCGTAAAATTGCAGGTAGACAATTTCATGAGGCGATTCTTGAAATGCACAGTGGAGACACTGTAAAAGTAACCAAAGGTGATGATTCTATTCAAGAAGTTTATATGGCTGTTCAAGCTGGAAACGAAATGTTTTTAGTTAAAAAGAATAGATAGACTTATTTTTGAATAACTTACACATTAAAAGCAGATGAAGACTGACCAATCATCTGCTTAAAATATATAGGATAAAGAAAAGAGGATAGTATTTATTTTGAATGATGATTTTAGGGACGGAGGAAAAAATCATTGTTCAAAAGATAAATAGATTAATTAGAATAGAATAAAATAAAAACGATGATTTTTTCCTCCGTCCCTAAAATCATCAAAAGGAGAGGGATATGTTTACAGATTATACAAAAATAATAATTAAGGCAGGAGATGGCGGAAATGGTGCTGCAACATTTCGTAGAGAAAAATATGTAGCTGCAGGTGGTCCTGATGGTGGAGATGGTGGAAATGGTGGAAGTGTATATTTTCAAGTTGATAAAGATAAAAATACTTTAATTGATTTTAGATATAATAGAAAGTTTAAGGCTAAAAATGGAGAAAATGGAAGCGGAAATCATTGTAATGGAAAATATGGAGAAGATTTAGTTATTAAAGTGCCTATTGGAACAGTGGTAAAAGATGTAGAAACAGGAAAGATAGTTGCAGATTTATCTGAACCAAATCAAAAAGAGCTTATATTGAAAGGTGGTAGAGGAGGAAGAGGTAATTCACATTTTGCAACAGCTACACGTCAAGCTCCTAGGTTTTCAGAAGATGGGGAAAAAGGAGACGAAAAAGAAATAATATTAGAATTAAAGTTATTAGCAGACGTAGGGCTTTTAGGATTTCCAAATGTAGGGAAGTCAACATTTTTATCAGTGGTAACAGATGCTAAACCTAAGATTGCAAATTATCATTTTACAACAATAGTTCCAAATCTAGGAGTTGTAAAAACTAAAGATGGAAATGGATTTGTAATTGCAGATATTCCAGGAATTATTGAAGGTGCAAGTGAAGGAGTAGGTCTTGGAATTCAATTTTTAAGACATGTAGAAAGAACTAGGCTTTTATTACATTTCTTAGATGTTTCAGGGCAAGAGGGAAGAAATCCAATAGAAGATTTTTATGCTATAAATGAAGAGTTAAAGAAATATAGTGAAAAGTTAAGCTCAAGAAAACAAATAATTGTGGCTAATAAAATAGATGTCATACAAGAAGAAAATAGCGAATTAATGAAACAAGTAGAAGAATTATCTAAAAAAGAAAATCTGAAATTATTTAAAATATCAGCAGCAACAAAACAAGGTGTAGAAGAATTAATTGATTATGTAAGTAAACAATTAAAAGAACTACCAAAAGAAGAATTAGTAGAAGTAGAAGAAAAAGTTGTATATACATTAGAAGAGAAAAAGGATCAATGGACAATCAAAGAAGAAGATGGAGTATTTATTGTATCTGGAAAAGCAGTAGATAGATTAATGGGAAGAGTTAATATAGAGGACAATGAATCAATGTATTATTTACAAAAATGCCTAAAGAATATGGGAATAGAGGCTAAATTAAAAGAAATGGGAGTATGTGAAGGTGATACAGTAATACTATCAGATTGGGAATTAGAGTGGTATGACTAATAATGATTTGAAGTTGAATTTTAAATTATCAATAATATAAGTGGTAACAAATCTAATATATAAATAGTAAATATTGGAGGAATTAAGTATGAGTAATGAAAAGAGAAAAGATTATTTAGCTTGGGACGAGTATTTTATGGCAATTGCAAAATTGTCAGCAATGAGAAGTAAAGATCCTTCAACTCAAGTAGGTGCATGTATTGTAAGTAATGATAATAGGATTTTATCAATAGGATATAATGGAGCTCCTAATGGGTTTAGTGATGAAAACTTCCCATGGGGAAGAGATGGAGATAATTTAGATACTAAATATCCATATGTATGTCATGCTGAATTGAATGCTATATTAAATTATAGAGGAAGCAAGAAAGACCTGGAAAATGCTAAAATATATGTTGATTTATTTCCTTGTAATGAATGTGCTAAAATTATTATACAATCAGGGATTAAACAAGTAATATATTTATCAGATAAATATGCTAATTCAGAAAATAACATAGCCTCAAGAAAGTTGTTTGATGAATGTGGAATAAAATACAATAAAGTAAATTTAAAGAAAGAAAAGGAAATAAAAATTGAATTAAAATAAATATAATAATGAAAAGAATGAAGTATATGATAATAAATAGCTTCATTCTTTTTTATGTTGGATTTTAATGATTTAGAGTTTTTGTCATTATAATTCCATTTTTATCTTTATAATAATTTTTTCTAACACCTAAATGTCTAAAGCCAAATTTTTCATAAAGACGAATAGCTGGCATATTTTCTTCATTTACTTCTAGAGTTATAGAGTTAAGGTTCAAATTATTAGATATAGTAATTAAATTTTCCAAAAGTAAACTGCCAATTCCTTTATTTCTATAATTTTTTTTTGTAACTATATTCATTATATCGGATTCATCTAAGATTATCTTAATACCAGCAAATCCAACAATTTCTCTATTAATTATAGCAATGATATATTTCGAATTTTTGGATTTTAATTCTTCTTTTAAAATATTATAATTCCAGAAATCATCAAAGTCAGAAGTCAAAATATCTTTAATATCATTTAATTCAGTTATAGTCATTTCTTTTATTTCTATATTCATATAATAATCCTTTCACAAGACTATTTTTGCTTTTCTTCTAATTGTCTTTGAGCTTGAGGTTTTTTTAAATATAAAGGTAAGACTTCTTGAAATTCAATACCAGATTTATATTGATTAAAACCAGCAAGGCCCAAATTGTAAGAATTAAGATTATTTAAATCTTTATTAGAAAATTTAGCATTAGGAAAAGTTTCTATTATTGTGGTTTTGTATAATTCTGAACCATCACCAACAAAAACAAGGTTTTCTACTCCTAAAGTATCTTCACAATAACTTTTTAAAATTGATAAAGTGGCCTTAATATTTTCTGCCTGTGGTTCAATTAAATTTTCAATTATATTATTTTTTCTCTCATATAAGGCAAAATAGCAATTGTCATTTTTGCAATCGATTATACTACAAATTAATCCATCATTCTTTATATTGTATGCTAAAGCTTCTAAAGAACTTATACCAATGCAAGGGATTTCTAAACTATCATTAAATGCTTTTGCAGTAGCAATTCCAATTCTAATGCCTGTAAAAGAACCAGGACCTTTATCACAAACAATCAAATCAATATCTTTTATTGAAAGTGAAGTTTTATTGAAAATTTCTTCAATCATTGGCATTAAATTTTCAGAATGAGTTCTGCCTGTATTACTATCTAAATTACATATTAAATTTGTATCTTCTAAAATAGAAACACCACATATATTACTTGATGTATCTATGCTCAATATTTTCAAAATAAATCCTCCTTTTTATTATTCTCATTTTAAGACCCGACCCCAAAATAGGAATCGAATCGGTTTCCATGAGTGGTTATGTTTAATGTTCTTGTGTTTTCGTTATACTGATTTTTTTCGAATTTTATTTCTATATATTCATTTGGAAGGGCTTCCTTGATAATTTCTCCCCATTCTATTATACAAATACCATTTTCGAAATATTCTTCTCCACCGATTTCATAAAATTCAGAAGAGTCTTCTAATCTATATACATCAAAATGATAGATGTTTATATTTTCATTTTGACATTCTTTTATATATTCATTCACAATAGTAAAAGTAGGGCTAGAAATTTCGTTTTCTAAACCAAAAAAAGTTAAAATTCCTTCAGTAAACTTGGTTTTACCAGAACCAAGGTCACCAGTTAATATAATAACATCTTTGGGTTGTAATTTAGATGCTAGATTTTTCGCAAAATTTATAGTATCTAATGCACTATTTGAAGTGAATTTTAAATTATTCATACTTACCTCCGCAATATAATATAACTATTATAATATAAAAAATAAAAAAATTCAATCAAAAGGGTTGATAAAATAAATATATTGTAATATAATCGTAATATATTTGTAACAAAAAAGAAATAAACAAATAGGGTGATGGACAAACAATATAGAAAGGATAGATTTAAAAATGTTTAAATTTGGTTTAGGGCAAGATATTGGTATAGATTTAGGAACTGCGACAGTAATATCTTATGTAAAAGGAAAAGGTATAGTGTTAAGAGAACCATCAGTTGTGGCTGTTGATAATAATACAGGGGAAGTTTTAGCAGTAGGACAAGAAGCTAGAAGAATGCTTGGAAGAACACCTGGAAATATTGTTGCAACAAGACCTTTAAGAGATGGAGTAATATCAGATTATACTGTAACTGAGAAAATGCTTAAACATTTTATAAGTAAAGTTTGTGGAAAATCTTTATTTGCACCAAGAATTATGATTTGTATACCTTCACAAGTAACAGAAGTTGAGAAAAAAGCGGTAATAGATGCTGCATCACAAGCTGGTGCAAGAAAAGTATATTTAATTGAAGAACCAATAGCAGCTGCAATTGGAGCTGGGATAGATATATCTAAACCATGTGGAAATATGGTTGTAGATATCGGTGGAGGAACAACAGACATAGCTGTAATTTCATTAGGAGGTTCAGTTGTTAGTACATCGCTAAAAGTAGCTGGAGATAGATTTGACGAATATATAGTAAAATATATTAAGAAAAAACATAACATTATGATAGGAGAAAGAACAGCAGAGGATCTTAAAGTAAATATAGGATGTGTATTTCCAAAAATACAAGATACAGAGATGGATATTAGAGGAAGAGATTTAACTACAGGACTTCCAAAAACATTAACAGTTCATTCAAGTGAAATGCTAGAAGCGTTAATAGAACCAGCAATGATGATAGTAGATGCAGTACATTCAGTATTAGAGAGAACACCACCAGAATTAGCGGCAGATATTAGTGATAAAGGAATATATATGACAGGTGGAGGATGCTTAGTAGATGGTTTAGATAAACTTTTGCAAGAAAAAACCGGAATAAATGTAATGATAGCACAAGACACTGTATCATGTGTAGCTCTAGGAACAGGAAAAGCATTAGATAATTTAGATGCATTAGAAGGAAAAGCAAGAAGATGAAAGATTGCCAAAAGGGGATATTCCTTTTTGGCATTTTACAGTTTTTTAGAAAGGAATAAATAAAAATGCCAATAAACGAAAATAGAAAAGTAGCATTTATAACATTAGGGTGTAAAGTAAACCAATATGAAACAAACGCAATGACACAAAAGTTTATAGAAAGTGGATATGAAGCAGTCAGCCATCATGAAAAAGCAGATATATATGTTGTAAATACATGTACAGTAACAAATATGTCAGATAGAAAATCAAGACAAATGTTAAGACGTGTAAAAGATTTAAATAAAAATTCAATATTAGTAGCTTGTGGATGTTATGTACAAGTAGCAAAAGATGAATTAGAAAAAATAGAAGAAATAGATATAGTTCTTGGAAATAATGAAAAAAATAATATTGTAGAATATGTAGAAAATTATATTAAAGAAAATCAAAAAAGCATACAAATAGAAGATGTTATGTATCAGAAAGAATTTGTTGATTTTGGAGATGTTACCTATACAGAAAAAACAAGAGCTGTTATAAAAGTTCAAGATGGATGTGATAGATTTTGCTCATATTGCATAATTCCATATGCTCGTGGCAGAGTAAGAAGTAGAAATCCAAAAAATGTTATATCTGAAATACAGAAAATAGCTAAAGAAGGTATAAAAGAAGTAGTTATTACAGGAATACATGTAGCATCTTATGGAAAAGACTTTAAAAAAGACTACAGGTTAATTGATTTATTAGAAGAAATAAACCGAATAGAAGGAATTCAAAGAATAAGATTAGGATCAATAGAACCACTTTTAATAACAGAAGATTTTATGGAAAGATTAATAAAGTTAGAGAAGATATGCCATCATTTCCACTTATCACTTCAAAGCGGATGTGATGAAACTTTAAAAAGAATGAATAGAAGATATACTACTAAAGAATTCATAAATATAGTAAATATTTTAAGAAAATACTATAAAGATGTAATATTAACAACAGATATAATTGTTGGATTTCCTGGAGAAACTCAAGAAGAATTTAATAAAACATATGAATTCCTAAAACAAATAAAATTCTACAAAATGCATATATTTAAATATTCTCCAAGAAAAGGAACAAAAGCAGCTCAAATGAAAGAACAAATTAATGGGAATGTTAAAGAAGAAAGAAGTCAAAAATTAATACAATTATCAGATGAAAATGAGAAAGAATATAATAAAGAATATATTGGTCAAGAAATAGAAGTTCTTTTTGAAGAAGAAAAAGATGGGATATATAAAGGACATACTAAAAACTATATTTTAGCATATTGTAAAACAAGTAAGAATTTAGAAAATAGAATTGTAAAAACAAAATGTAAACAAACACAAAAAGACCATATAGTGGTAGAATTGTAAAAATGTAACAAAAATGTAACAACTATGTAATAAACATTTAATATTAATTTGTGGAAAACCTCTTGAATAATAAATAATTATATAGTATAAATATAATAATAATTAATGTACAAAATTACGAAGGAGGAAAATACAATGGCAGAATTAAAAGAAGAAAAAAAAGTTGAAGGAGTTTTCGGAGGAGTTCAATTAGAAAATATAGAAAAAGAAGAAAATCAAGAAGTTAAACAAAATGCAGGAACAATAAGACAAGTTGGAAGCAGTGATAATCTTCCAGCAAAAACAGGTTTTTGGTCAAAATTCAAAGCATTCTGGTTACAAGAAATTGATTGGAACAAAGAAATAAAAGTAGAGTTAACTCCACACCAACAAAAAATAGAAGATGAAATAAACGAATTTTTACACCAAGAAATTACTTGGGAAAAAGTACATGACTTCTTATTCCAAGAAATCACATTTGGTAAAAAGAAATAATGTCCTTTTGTGTCGTGTCCTTTTGGGGACGTTTCTGAATGGGACATTGTAGAAGATAAGTATTGTAAATTTTTTGTAAATTAGTATAAAAGTATAGCAAAATCATTAAATGTGTGCTATACTTTTTTTGCTTGTATAGATAGGGGAATATATAGGACATTAATGAAAAAGGAGAGAATATGCCTCGATCTATAAGAAAAATTAGTAAAACAAAAGTATATCATGTTATTTTAAGAGGAATCGATAAACAAGATATATTTGTAGAAGAACAAGATTATAATAAATTTATTAAGGAAATTCAAAAGACTAAAGAAAAATATAAATATGAATTGTATGCATATTGCTTAATGTCAAATCACATACACATGATTATTTATGATAAAAATGAACAACTTTCGAAAATAATACAAAGTTTAGCTATAAGTTATTCATTATATTTTAATAAAAAATATGAACGAAGTGGACATTTATTTCAAAATAGATTTTTAAGTAAAAGTGTTGAAGATAGGAAATATTTAGTACAAGTTTGTAGATATATTCATCAAAATCCATTTAAAGCAAAGATTTCAAAAACAGATGAATATAGATGGAGCAGTTATAAGGAATATATAGAAAAAAGTAATATAACAGATACAGAATTTATATTATCTATGTTTAGTAATAACCTTAAAACAGCTTTGGAAAATTTTATAGCCTTTCATAATATTGAAGATGAAAATAGAGGGATTAAAGATATTATTGAATATGAAATGATAGAAAAACTTACAGACTACCAAGTTAAGCAGTATATAGAGGAAACTTTAGGTATAGATAATGTAACTGAAATAAAAAGATTAGATATTGATATAAGAAATGAAAAAATAAAGAATTTGAAAAATATAAAAGGAACATCAATGGCACAAATTTCAAGGGTAATAGGAATAAATAGAAAAATAGTAGAAAGAGTTATGAAAAATAAAGATAGAAAGGAGTAAGGAGACGTGAAAATAAGGGACTTTGCTATAATTGGTATAATAGGTGTAAAAGTATTATATTGAAGTAATGTCCTATTGAGAAACGTCCCCAAAAGGACATGGCGAAAAGTAAAACAATTTTTGTGTGTAATGAGTGTGGTAATGAGTCTAGTAAATGGTTGGGGAGATGTCCGGCTTGCAATAGCTGGAATAGCTTCTTTGAACAGAAGATTGTTGAGAGTAAAAATAGTGGATTAAAGGTAAAAGACAATAAAGGAAATTTACCACAAAAATTAAATTCATATCAGGCAAAAGAAACTTTAAGGACTTCTACGGGATTTGGAGAGCTAGATAGGGTTTTAGGTGGAGGTTTAGTAAAAGGATCTTTAGTGTTACTTGGAGGAGAGCCAGGTATTGGTAAGTCTACTTTGATTTTACAAATCTGTGAAAAAGTAAAAGGTGAAGGAAATGTTCTATATGTTTCTGGAGAAGAGTCTGCAGAACAAATTAAATTGAGAGCAGATAGATTAGGGATAAAGAATGAATATATTATGTTTTTAGGAGAAACTGATATTGACGTAGTTAATCAAGCTATTATTGATTTAAATCCTAAACTTGTAATAATAGATTCAATTCAAACTATGTATTCAGAGGAGATATCAGCTGCGGCAGGTAGTGTGAGTCAAGTAAGAGAGATTACTTCACAAATTATGCGAGTGTGCAAATCAAGAGCAATAACAACAATTATAATTGGACATGTTACTAAGGAAGGAAATATAGCAGGACCAAGGGTTTTAGAACATATGGTAGATACTGTTTTATATTTGGAAGGAGAAAGATATTTTTCTTATAGAATACTTCGTGGTGTAAAAAATAGATTTGGTTCAACAAATGAAATAGGAATGTTTGAAATGAGAGAAGAGGGAATGTGTGAGATATTAAATCCTTCAGATATATTGATATCAGAAAGAGATGATAATCCAGCAGGTTCATGTATTGTTTCTAGTATGGAGGGGACAAGGCCAATCTTAGTTGAACTTCAAGCATTGACATCACAAACTATTTATGGGTATCCAAAAAGGACAGCAAATGGAATTGATTATAATCGTTTGGCTTTATTAATTGCTGTGTTAGAAAAGAAAGCTGGTTTAATGCTAGGTTCGCAAGATGTTTATTTAAATGTGGTTGGAGGATTAAAAATAAATGAGCCGTCAATAGATTTAGGGATAATGTTAGCAACAGCATCTAGTTTTAAAAATATTTCAATACCTAAAGATATGGTTATTATAGGAGAAGTTGGGTTAACAGGAGAAGTTAGAAGGATTAATTTGATAGAAAAAAGATTAAAGGAAGCGGAAAAATTAGGTTTTAAAACTTGTATAATTCCAGAAAGTAACAAAAAGGTATTGAAAGATAATTATAAATTAGATATAATAGGCGTTAGAAATATAAATGAAGCAATGAAAAAGATTGGTTTAAAATAAAATGTTGATATAAAAAATGTAATTGGAAAGGAGATTTTAATATTGAGAAAAAGCAAGGAAGATAGCATTATAAAAATATTAAAACTTATAGCTCCAGGGACACCAATACGTGATGGATTAGAAAATATTTTAAGGGCGAAAACAGGGGCATTATTATTGATAACTGATAATAATGAGGTGTTAAAGGAAATAGTGGATGGAGGATTTACAATTAATGAAGATTATACATCATCAAAATTGTATGAGCTTGCAAAGATGGATGGTGCAATAGTTTTGAGTGGAGATTTGAAAAAGATACTATATGCTAATGCTCAACTAATTCCTTCATATGAAATATCAACATCAGAAACAGGAACTAGACATAGAACTGCTGAAAGGACAGCAAAGCAAACAGGCGAGCTAGTTATTAGTATTTCACAAAGAAGAAGTATAATAACTGTATTTAAAGGTAATGATAGATACATATTAGAAGATACAGAGGCAGTATTAAACAAAGCAAATCAAGCTATACAAACTTTAGAAAAATATAAAAAAGTATTTGATAGCAAATTAGATATTTTAAATGAATATGAATTTAATGATATAGTTACATTACAAAATGTAATTGTAGCTATACAAAGAGCTGAAATGGTTATGAGAATAGTAGAAGAAATTAAAAGACAGATATATGAATTAGGTGATGATGGTAGACTAGTAAAAATGCAATTAGATGAATTGATTGGTGGGCTAGAAAAAGAAGAGGAACTTATAATAAAAGATTATATTGCTCCTGGAAAGAAGAAAAGAACATCTGAAAAAGTAATACAAAGTTTAGAAGAACTTGGATATGAGGAATTATCAAAAGAATCAGTTATTGCAAAACTATTAGGCTATGAAAATTTTGATAATTATGATGAGGTTGGAGTTTATACAAAGGGATATAGAATATTAAATAAAGTTCCTAGAATGCCATCAAATATAGTAGAAAACTTAGTTGCTTCTTTCAAATCATTTCAACATATTCTTGCAGCTGATATTGAAAGTTTAGATGAAGTTGATGGAATAGGAGAAGTAAGAGCAAGAACAATAAAACAATCTCTAAGAAGAATGCAAGAACAATTCGTTTTTGATAATTTAATATAACTAGAGAAAAGAAAGGAAAGAAATTATGAAAAAAACAAGTAAAATAATATGGATAATTGCCTTAATTTTGGTAATAGTAATAATAACAGTAGTTGGATATGGATATTATAAAAAAGCAACAATGGAAATTAAAAATCCAATAGCAACAATGGAAGTAGAAAATTTTGGGACAGTAAAAATAGAATTATACCCAGAATTAGCACCTCAAACAGTTGCGAATTTTATAACACTTTCAAATCGTGGATTTTATGATGGTTTAACATTTCATAGAATAGTGAAAGATTTTATGATTCAAGGTGGAGATAAAGAAGGTACAGGTCAAGGGTCTGCAACAATTAAAGATTTAAAAGATGATGGAGAAGATACAGAGTATTCTATAAAAGGTGAATTTATAGCAAATAATGTAGATAATAAGTTGAAATTTGATGAGGGTGTAATAGGAATGGCAAGAAATGATTATACACAATATTCATCTTCATTAACAGAAGAATCATATAACTCAGGAAGTTCACAATTTTTTATAATGACAAAAAATAATACATCGTTAAATGGATATTATACTTCATTTGGTAAAGTAATAGAAGGAATTGATGTGGTTCATAAAATAGAAGAAGTAGAAGTAAAAGCTGCTGATAATAGTGAAGAAAGTGGAAATACAGAAGTAAGTACACCAGTAAATCCTGTTAAAATAACATCTATTAGAGTTGAAACAAATGGTACTGATTATGGTTTACCAAAAACATTTACACCATTTGATTATATGTCTTGGATGTATAAACAATATGGTATAAATCCTAATCAGTTAACATCAGAATAAATAAACTTTTATAAAAAAATTGATAAAATAGTTGACAAATGGGGTAGGAATAGGGTAAAATATTAAATGTGCCTAGCAAAGTGTGCACGTAAACAATGGTGGATGTAGCGTAGTTGGTTAACGCGCCAGTTTGTGGCACTGG